>SLSG01000165.1 GCA_007130545.1 Bacteroidales bacterium
AGAGGAAGGGGGGTTTCTGGGGAGCATCGAAATGGCCGAGGAAATGGCCCGGAAGGATCCCGGCACCTATTTCCTGCCCAGGCAATTCTCAAACCAATACAATGTGGATGCCCACTACGAGACGACCGGAAAGGAAATTTTCTGGCAGCTGCAGTTCCGGGAAACCGAGATTGGGGCATTCGTGGCCGGAGTCGGAACAGGAGGGACCATCATGGGGGCAGGAAAATATTTTAAAAGAAAAAATCCCCATACCCTGGTCTTTCCGCTGGAACCGGCCAACTCCCCCACCCTGTCGACCGGATGCAAGGTCGGCAAACACAGGATACAGGGCATTTCGGATGAGTTCATCCCCGAAATCGTGAAGCTGAACGAATGTGACAAGATCATTGCGGTAGATGACGGGGACTCCATCATCATGGCGCAGAAGCTGGCCAGCCGGGGTCTGGGCGTGGGGATCTCCTCAGGAAGCAATTTCATCGGTGCCGTCATGATACAGAATGAATTGGGCGATGATGCAGTTGTGGCCACGGTATTTCCGGATGACAACAAGAAGTATCTGAGCACCGACCTGATGAAGAAGGAACCGGTAAAATCCGGGTTCCTGTCGCCCGACATCGAGATCACCTCCATAACCTCCCTGAAGCGGCTTTGCTATGTGAATTGCGAATACCCGGACTGTCCGGAATCCCACTACCACGAGGTCGACGGCGAACTGATCCCGAAAAGTTGCTCCAAACGGGCAGACGTCTGTTGAAGTAAAACGCTGGAATGCGTAACTTTACCCAATTAAAGAAACCGGTTTTTATTGAACAGGCAGGCGGCTTGTACGCAGGAATACCGAACAAATCAGTTTATAAACCCGACATTATGTTATGAATTACTCAGCTGACCCGGAACGATACGATACCATGACTTATAACCGCTGCGGCCGTAGCGGCCTGCACCTGCCGGCCATATCCCTGGGGCTGTGGCATAATTTCGGCGGGGTCGATGTGCCGGAGAATGGCCGAAAAATTATTCGCCATGCCTTTGACCACGGAATTACCCACTTCGACCTGGCAAACAATTACGGACCACCCCCGGGCAGCGCCGAGGAGCATTTCGGGAAGATCCTGGCCATCGACCTGGCTTCCTACCGGGACGAGCTGGTCATCTCCACCAAGGCGGGCTACGAGATGTGGCCCGGTCCCTATGGGGAATGGGGCTCACGCAAATACCTGGTCAGCAGCCTGGACCAGAGCCTGAGGCGCATGAAACTGGACTATGTGGATATCTTTTACTCCCACCGCCCGGACCCCGACACCCCGATGGAGGAAACGATGATGGCGCTGGACCACCTGGTAAGGCAGGGGAAGGCATTGTACGTGGGAATCTCAAGCTATTCGGCCGACCAGACCCGGGAGGCCCTCGGCATATTGCGCAAACTGGGAACCCCCTGCCTGATCCACCAGCCCAAATACTCGATGCTGGATCGTTGGGTGGAAGGCGGACTGCTGGACCTGCTGGAAGCAGAGGGTGTGGGCTGTATTGCCTTCTCCCCTCTGGCGCAGGGACTGCTGACAGACAGGTACCTGCAGGGGATTCCGGAAGACTCCAGGGCGGGCAGGTCCAGCGGTTTCCTGAAGGCCGAAGAGGTGACGGACGACCTCATCCGACGGGTAAAACAATTGAATGAGCTGGCCCGGCAAAGGGGACAGAGCCTCGCGCAGATGGCCATTGCCTGGCTGCTGAAAGACCCCCGTGTGACCTCGGTGCTGGTCGGGGCCAGCAGTACCACCCAGCTTCAGGACAATCTCCGTGCCCTGGGAAACACCTGGTTCGAACCGCATGAGCTGGAGGCCATAGACCGGCTGCTTTCCTGATTGGACTTGCCATTGACGAAAAAAATCTTTAATTTAGCCGCTTGGAAATCAACCCGTAAAAAACCAAAACTGAGGAGACATGAAAATGAAACTAATTTATCTGGCAATGATCCCAATGATATTGATGGCGTCGTGTGCAGCCCCGGAGGAGGAGAACCCTTTCTTCTCTGAATTCAACACGCCGTTCGGGGTCCCCCCGTTCGAGGAAATAACCAATGCACATTTTGTCCCGGCCATCGAGGAGGGGATAATGCTGCGTGAAGCCGAGATCGACGCGATCGTGAACAGCCCCGAAGCCCCCACTTTCGAAAACACCATCCTGGCGCTGGAATATTCCGGCAGGATGCTCTACAGGGTGTTGCCTGTTTTTTACAACTACAACTCCTCACTGACCAGTCCGGAATTGCAGGAAATTGCCCAGGAAATGGCTCCGAAACTTTCTGCCCATTCTGATAACATCAGCCTGAATCCCGAGTTGTTTGCCCGCGTGCAGGCCGTGTATGAGCAGAAGGATCAACTCGGACTGAATGACGAGCAGATGCGCCTGCTCACGGAGACCCACAAAGGCTTCGTGCGCAGCGGTGCCGCATTGCCGGAAGACAAGCAGGAACGCCTGCGCGAGATCAACCAGCAGCTGTCCACCCTTACGCTGCAATTCGGACAGAATGTGCTGGGAGAGACCAATTCCTGGAAAATGGTCGTTGAGGATGAAGCAGAACTTGCCGGACTGCCGCAGTCTGCCATTGCCGGTGCTGCCGAAAGGGCGGAAGACGAAGGACTGGAAGGGAAATGGGTTTTCACCCTCCACAATCCCAGTGTAATGCCCTTCCTGTACAATGCCGAAAACCGCGCACTGCGCGAAAAAATGCAGCAGGCCTACATCAACCGGGGGAACATGGGCAACGAGTTTGACAACAACGAGATCATCGGCAAGATCGTGAACCTGCGCATTGAGCGGGCCCAGCTGATGGGGTATGACAGCCATGCAGACTTCATACTGGAAGAGACCATGGTGAAAAATGTGCCCACCGTGATGGACTTCATCACCCAGCTCTGGGATGCCGGACTGGCCATTGCCAAGGAAGAAGCCCAAACCATGCAGGGCCTGATTGACCAGCAGGGTCATGATTTTCAGCTGGCGCAGTGGGACTGGCGATATTATGCCGAGCAGGTCAGGAAAGAACTTTATGACATCGATGAGGAGGAGATCCGCCAGTATTTTGAGCTGAACACCGTAAGGTCCGGGATCTTCATGATCAGCGAAAAACTATGGGGACTGCAGTTCATTGAAAGGATGGATGTTCCAAAATACCACCGCGACGTGCAGGTATTCGAAGTACTTGAAGCGGACGGCAGCCATATCGGCATCCTGTATATGGACTTCCACCCCCGTGAAAGCAAGCGCGGCGGTGCCTGGATGAGCGCTTACCGCAGCCAGCGTATTGAGCGCGATGGCCGCTTTATTCATCCCGTTATTACGATCGTATGCAACTTCTCCCCGCCCTCCGGTGGCCAGCCCTCGCTGCTGACCTATGACGAGATGACCACATATTTCCATGAGTTCGGACATGCCCTGCATGGCTTGTTATCGAACGTGACTTATCCGAGCCTGGCAGGCACAAGCGTCCCCCGCGACTTTGTGGAGCTTCCTTCCCAGATCATGGAAAACTGGGCCAACGAACCAGAGGTGATGAAGACCTTTGCGAAGCACTATGAAACCGGCGAACCCATGCCACAGGAGCTGATGGACCGCCTGGTTGCCAGCTCGCAGTTCAACCAGGGATTTTCTACCGTGGAGTTCCTGGCATCTGCCTTCCTGGATATGGAGTACCATACCCTTACAGAAGCTTTTCCGGAAGACCAGCTCAAGGAGGTGGCCAGTATAATTGACCAGCGGACCATCGAAAACATCGGGCTGATCCCCGAGATCCATTTCCGCCATGGCAGCACCCACTTCGGACATATCTTCTCAGGCGGGTATTCTGCCGGTTACTACAGCTACATCTGGTCTGGTCTGCTGGATGCGGATGCCTATGAAGCATTCCGTGAGACCGGTGACTTCTTTGACCAGGCCACGGCACGGTCCTTCCGCAAGAACATCCTGGAAAGGGGCGGCACGAAGGATGCCATGGAAATGTACATTGATTTCCGCGGACGCGAGCCCGAGATCGAGCCGCTGCTGCGTCAGCGCGGACTTGTGAGATAGGTATATAAGTTTGGGCTTATAGCTAAAACAGGCTGTCCCGAAAGTACGGGTCAGCCTGTTTTTATTTTTTCGCGGCAAAATGCTGTTCCAGCAACCTTGCCACGTATTTCCCGATGATGTCGAATTCCAGGTTGATGACCGAGCCGGGCCGGAAGTTGTGGAAGTTGGTCACGTCGTAGGTGTAAGGGATAATCGCCACGGAGAACACATGCGGCTCTGAATCGACCACGGTCAGGCTGACGCCGTTCACCGAGATGGAGCCTTTTTCGACCGTGATGTTCTTCGGGCCCGGGTCATATTCAAACCAGAACTTCCAGCTACCGTCCAGCTCCTCGACCCTGGTGCAGACCGCAGTCTGGTCCACGTGCCCCTGTACGATGTGCCCGTCCAGCCGCCCGTCGATCTTTGTGCAACGCTCCAGATTCACCTCATACCCGACTTCCCAGGTGCGCATATTGGTTTTGTCGAGGGTTTCCTGAATGGCCGTGACGGTATACTGCTTTTTCTCTTTGTCCACGTGGACAGTGGTCAAACAGACCCCGTCATGCGACACGCTCTGGTCCACTTTCAACTCATCAGCAATGGGGGTTTCAATCGTGAAATGGATGTTGCCCCTGTCCCGTTCAATTTTGACCACTTTTCCCATGGTCTCTACTATTCCTGTAAACATAATTTTAAAATTTTTTCAAAGTTAGTATTTTTGCTGTTTCCGCTTAAGCCAGTAATCCCTAGTCATAATGGGATACATTCCCCTCCCTGACCGGCAACTCCCGGATGAAGCCCTTTTCCAGAGAAATGAAGGTTTCTGTGGCGGTCACCTCCGGGATCACCTGGATGCGCTCCACGATGACCTTCTTCAAATGTTCGTTGTTTTTCGTAAAGATCTTGACAAACAAGGAATACTTACCAGTAACATGGTGACACTCAATAATTTCCGGGATCTCCATGATCTGCTGAAACACTTTCTGGTGGGTGGAGGTGGAGGTCAGGTTGACCTGAATGCCTATAAATGCACAGGTCTGATATCCCAGTCCCTTGGGACTCAGGGCCATGCGCGCACCTTCTATGATTTTTGCCTCGGTAAGCTTCTGGACCCGCTGGTGTACGGCCGCCCCGCTGATGCCGCATTTGCGGGCCACCTCCAAAAATGACATTCGTGCATTGGAACCCAGCAGTTCCAGTATCATTTTATCCGTATTGTCAATTTGAAAGCCTTTCTCCATCTCCCTTAATGTTTAGATTACGATTCATGCAAAAATAAATTATTTTGATTACAATATGTAACCATAACTAGATTGTTTAACGAATTCTTTGTTTTATTTTCCTGTTTTGGCTGAATATTCATATTTTTGTCGGATAAACCCTCAAAACGCCATCGCCATGAAATTCGATCCAGCAAGCAATATCCAGGACCTTCTCCATTTTGGGGAGTTCGGGGACGTGAACCCTTCCATCACCGATTCGGCCACCTACACTTTCATGGAGGCCAAGACCATGGTTGATACCTTCCATGGGGAACAGGAAGGCTGCTTCCTCTACTCCCGCCACTGGAACCCGTCCAATAAATACCTGGCCGATTCGCTGGCTGCCATGGAAGGTACCGAAAGTGCCTGGGTGACAGCATCCGGCATGGGTGCGATCACCAGCACCTTGCTACAGCTCTGCAATGCCGGGGACCATATCGTGTCAAGCATCACCACCTATGGAGGGACTTTCGCATTTCTGGCCAATTACCTGAAGAAATTCAATATAGAGGTGAGCTTCGTGGACATCACCAGGCTGGAGGAGGTTGAAAAAGCCATCCGGCCGAATACACGGCTGGTCTACACCGAATCCATGACCAACCCCCTGCTGCAGATCTCAGATCTGCCGGGGCTTGCAAAGATCGCCGACAAGCACCATATTCCGCTGGTGGTTGACAATACCTTCACCCCGATGATGATCGCACCGGCCAAACTGGGTGCCCATATCGTCCTGTACAGCCTTACCAAATTTGTGAATGGGAAAAACGACTGCGTAGCGGGAGCCATTTGCGCCAGCCATGAGTTTATTGCTTCATTGGCCGACGTGAATACCGGTTCTGCCATGCTGCTGGGCCCGGTTCTGGATCCGCTCCGTTCTTCAGGAATCCACAAGAACCTGCACACACTGCACATCCGCATGAAGCAGCACAGCCACAACGCCATGTACCTGGCCGGAAAGTTCGAGGAAGCTGGGCTGCGCACCATTTATCCCGGTTTGTCCAGCCACCCGCAGCATGAACTGATGAAAAGCCAGATGCATCCCGATTTCGGCTTTGGCGGAATGATCGCCATCGACCTGGAAACCAGCGATAAGGCTTCTGTACTGATGGAGAAAATGCAGCTGGCCGGTGTGGGTTACCTGGCCGTCAGCCTGGGGTATTTCAAAACCCTGTTCAGCAATTCAGGGAAAAGCACCTCCAGCGAGGTTCCCGAAGAGGTACAAAAGGAAATGGGGCTGTCGGAAGGCCTGATCAGGTTCTCAGTCGGACTCGATCATGATGTACAGCGAACCTGGGAAAAAATCAGGGAATGCCTGGTGGTTTAAAAAAGTTTTCCTTTTTAAGCTTTTTTCTGATTTTTTTTTGTAAATTTAAAAACAAATTCCGATTTTCGGAGTTCTACTAATGACGACGGATGTTTGGTTTTTGATTAAGATACCTTCATGTTGTTGTTTTGGTTAGTTGATTGGTGGCCCCGGAGCTTAATTGTTCCGGGGTTTTTTTATTCCTGCATCCGCTCCACCTCCTCAATGGTCTTCGGGATGGGCTTGCCAAGGTTCCTGTAACCATTATCCGTCACAAGAATATCGTCTTCCAGGCGCACCCCGCCAAAACCGATATACTCCTTCGCCTTTCCATAATTGATAAATTCGGTGAATTTGCCTTCGGCTTCCCATTTCTCGATCAGGGCGGGAATGAAGTATATGCCCGGCTCGACGGTCAGCACAAATCCTTTTTGCAGGCGGCGTCCCAGCCGCAGGAAGGCCGTTCCGAAAATATCGGAGCGCTTGAATTCCTCGTCATACCCGACATAATTCTCCCCCAGGTCTTCCATATCATGCACATCCATCCCCATCATGTGTCCGAGTCCATGCGGCATGAACAGGGCATGTGCCCCCAGCTCCACAGCCGCGGCAATATCCCCCTTCATCAGTCCGAGCTCCTTCAGTCCGTTACCGATGATGTTGGCCGACAGGAAGTGGATGTCCCGGAACGGAACGCCGGGCTTGATGGCCTCTATGGCCTTGACGTTCGCATCCAGCACGATTTGATAAATATCCTTCTGCCGTGGGGAGAAAGAACCGCCCACCGGGCTGGTTCGCGTATGGTCGGTGGCATAATGCATGGCATTCTCCGCGCCGGCATCCACCAACAGCAGGTCGCCCTTCTTCAGTTGGTTGCCATGGTAGTGGTTGTGCAGGGTTTCTCCGCGGATGGAAAGGATGATCGGAAAGGAATGCATGCCCCCGCCAGCCGCAGCAATGCCCTCCATTTTGCCGGAGATCTCGTATTCCCAGATCCCTGGCCTGGCCATTTTCATGGCCGTGGTATGCATCAGCCATGCCGTTTCAGCTGCCTTTTCAATCTCTATAATCTCCTGGTCCTCCTTGACCGAGCGCAAGGCAACCACCCCCTTGATCAGTTCCACCGAAGCCCTGCCAGCTTGCTCCCCGGGCTTGATACCCAGCAGTTCCTCCAGCAGAATCTTGTTTTCGGCCCGGTACGGCGGCAAGAAATGGATCGTCCGACCGGCCTTCATCGCATCCGACAAAACCCCAGCCAGTTTGGAGAACGGGGCGGAATCCTGCACACCGATCCTTTCGGCCTTCTCGCTGACCAGGGGTTGGGGCCCCATCCAGATGATGTCCTCGAGGGTCACATCGTTTCCGAACAGGATGTCCTTCCCGCTGTCCAGGTCCATTACCCCGGCCATGCCCTGGTGGTCAATCCCGAAAAAGTACAGAAAAGTACTGTCCTGCCGGAATTTGTAGGTGTTGGACCGGTAATTCATAGGTACATCCACATTGCCCAGCAACAGGATGATGCCGTCCTTTACATGTTTTTTTAATTGTTCCCTGCGATTCTGATAAGTCTCTTTGCTAAACATTTTTTTGGGTGTTGGTTATTGGTTTTTGGCTTTTGGATATTGGATATTGGATGTTGGATGTTGGATGTTAGCTAATGGCCAATAGCTAATAGCCAACGGCCATTAGTTCCTCTATTTCATCTGCTTCCACGGGCACATCCGCTGTAAGGTCAACGGGCCCTTTTTCGGTGATCAGGATGTCGTTCTCGATCCGGATGCCGATTCCTTCTTCCTGGATGTAGATGCCTGGTTCGCATGAGAGGACCATCCCGGGGCGGAATGCCTCGAAGCGATGCCCTTCGTCATGGACATCCAGTCCCATGAAATGCGAGGTCCCGTGCGGAAAGTACTTTTTGAAAGCCGGACTGGAGGGATCCTGTTTCTCAATATCCGTCTTTGTGATCAGTCCGAGTCCGATTAACTCAGACTCCATCACCTTGCATACCTCTTTGTGGTAGGCATCAATATGGGTACCGGTCACCAGCATGGCCCTGGCCTCCTTCATGACGCGCAGGCAGGCATTGTAGACCTCCTTCTGCCGCGGTGTGAAGCGTCCGTTTACCGGGAAGGTCCGCGTAATGTCCCCGGCATAGTTTGCATATTCTGCCCCGGTATCCACCAGCAACAGATCCCCATCCTTGCAAATGCGGTTATTCTCTATGTAATGAAGCACACAGGCGCTGCCTCCGGAGGCGACGATCGGATAGAACGAATGCCCGGTGGCCCGTTTGCTGATGTACTCATGGATGATCTCGGCCTCGATCTCATACTCGGCCACCCCTGGTTTTACAAACTTCATCGCCCGCTGTACGGCGCCTGCCGTAATGGCGATGGCCTTTTTCATCACTTCCAGCTCCACATCCGATTTGGTCAGGCGGAGCCTGGTGATCAGCGGGGTGGCCCGCATATAGTTATGCAGGGGGTAGCGGGACTGCAGGTCCCCGACAAAACGCAGGTTCCGGTAGTTTACCTCCCCTCCGTAGCGGGGATTCTCCAGCGTGTCCAGATAAACGTTTTCAGCGTAGGCCATGGCCTCTTTCAGCATGGTTTCAAATGACGACAGCCAATGCACCGTCTCGATCCCGGAAGCAGCGGCCGCCTCATTTTTGGTGTATTTATGTCCTTCCCAAACCGCAATATGCTCATTGGTCTCCAACAGGAAGAGCACCTCCCGCAATGCCGGATTCGGACTGTCAGGGAACAGCATCAGGATGCTTTTCTCCTGGTCAATGCCTGTCAGGTAAAAAAAATCGGGATGCTGCCTAAAGGGGAAAAACTGGTCGCTGCTGTAAGGCATCTGGTCATTGCTGTGGATGATGGCCAGGGAGCCCGGTTTTATCAGCTTGCGGAATGCGTCCCGGTTCGATACGAACAAGCTGGGTTCAATGGGAGGATATTTCATTTTATTTATTTATAAGTTATCGCTTGAATCCTTGCCTTGGTAGTTATTTATAAAGAGTTCAAATAGCCGGAAGACTTGCAAAAAAGGGTCGGATAATCTACATTTGGAAGCGATCATTGACAGACAACATCCGGTTTTACAAAGTAAGTTATTTTTTAACAAATAATCAGGTAATCATAAAGCTATCCGATAATGAAGAAGTCTGTTCTGAGCCTTTCATCCCTGAGCCACAAGTACGTAATGGCACTGGCAGGATTGTTCCTGATGCTTTTCCTTGTTTTTCACCTGGCCACCAATCTATTGATGCTTGTGGGGAGGGAGGCCTTTGAGGGAGCCGTTCAGTTCCTGACGGTCAACCCCCTGGTCAAGGCCATGGAATATGTGCTGTTTGCCGGGTTTTTAATTCACATCATCCTGGGTGTGCTTATCTGGGTCCACAACACCCGTTCCCGGCCGGTGAAGTACCATGTTCCGCTGAAAACCGAGACCGCCGCCTTTTCCAGGTTCATGATCCATACCGGGGTGATCATTTTCATATTCCTGGTGATCCACCTGATCAATTTCTATTTCGTCAAACTGGGACTTACACCGGTACCGGAGGGCGCGGCCGACAGCCATGACTTTTTCTCCATGGCCGTCATAAAATTCAAGAACCCGTGGTATTCCGGTTTTTACATCCTTAGTTTTGTCTTCCTGGGATTCCACCTCTACCATGCGTTCCAGTCTGCTTTTCAGTCGCTCGGACTCAACCACGACAAGTATTTTCCGGCCATCAAGGTGATCGGGGCGATCTATTCCATCATCATTTTCATCGGCTTTTCGTCCATTCCGGTTTACTTTCTGTTCCTTTACCCGGGTTAATGGGACCGGAACGTTGACAAGCCCATCCGACAAGTCAAATTGCGAACAGCTTATTATCACGTACCATAACGAATAATAAATAAACCCTGAAGCGATGCAGAAGCTCGATTCCAAAATACCAGGCGGACCCCTGTCAGAAAAGTGGAGCACCCATAAGAATAATCTGCGGCTGGTCAACCCCGCAAACAAAAAGAAACTTGAGATCATCGTGGTGGGCACCGGGCTGG
>SLSG01000245.1 GCA_007130545.1 Bacteroidales bacterium
ACCAGAAGCAGGTTAAACGTTCGTTGGTGGATATTTGCCCATAAATGCTTCATACACATTAGAAATCAACCAGTATGCTTGCCTGGGGGGAGTACCCGAGGATGTGGTGGAACGAACTGGAAAAGTCGATGCGGAAGCGTCCGGTATACATCCCGAAGCCAAAGGTGTTCTGCGTGGGCCTGCTGCCAAGACCGGCACGGACAAAGAACATATCGGCCAGCTGGTATTCGATCCCGGCTTTGAAAACCGGATCCCGTTCGATGTCCTTTTCCGTTTCCAGGCTCAGCAATACCCGTTCTGAAAAGGCATAGGAGAATCCAAACCGCAGGATGGTGGGGATGTACTCCTCTCCATAACCGTCATTGGATTTGACCCTCGCCTTGGTCGGATTGAATAGATGGGCACCGACGTTCAGCTGCGGGAGCAGCTCGTATATCAGGCCCATCTCCACGGCAAAATTGCCGGCTGATCCATATCCTTCCCCAATGGAGGTATTCAGATAGTTCAGCTGGACTCCGGCTGAGAGTTTTTCACTGAAAGCGTGTGCATAGGCCAGGCCGATCTTGCTTTCATTGTACATGGCGTAGCCAAAATAGGTCAGGCTGAGCCCGACCACCCCGGAAGCGGCTGGCATCATGAATGCCCCGGCTCCCAGACTCATTTCCCTTGCCAGAAAACGGTTCTCAAAATAAAAGCCGGCAGCGGGGTTTTGTTGCCGTGCCATTCCTGCCTGGTTGTGGCTGATCCCCCAAAAGTCGTAAAGGCTCACGCCGGCATTTCCCATCCCGGCCTGCCGCCCGCCGAACGGGAAATTATCGTTCGCTGCCTTCCCATGGAAGGCAAAGGAAAGCAGTATAATCGCAAGGATACAAATGGTTCTGCTCATCGGTCGGTAGTCGTATCCGCAGCAGATACATGCCGCTCTGCGCGGGATTGAGCCGCCAAGTTACAAGTTTTTGTCAGACCCGAAACTTAAAACTCGTTTTTTTCAGGTCCTCATTGGCCTTGACCACCTTGTCCTTCAAATCGGATTTAAACTTTTGCAGTCTGCTTTTGGTCTTTTCGTCGGATTGGGCCAGAATCTGCATGGCCAGGATGGCAGCGTTCCGGGCACCATCCAGGGCCACGGTGGCTACAGGGATGCCGGCCGGCATTTGCAGGATCGAAAGGATGGAGTCCCAGCCATCGATGGAGTTGGAGGAATTGATGGGAACCCCGATCACTGGCAATATCGTGGAGGCTGCAATGACACCGGGCAGATGGGCGGCTCCCCCTGCGGCAGCGATGATCACGCGGATGCCTCGCCTGTCGGCATTTTCAGCAAACTCCATCACCCTTTCGGGCGTGCGGTGGGCAGACAGGGCGTTGATCTCAAACGGGATTTCCATTTCGTCAAAAAAACTGGCGGCGGCTTCCATTACCGGCATGTCGGAAGTGCTGCCCATGATGATGCTTACCAATGGGGTCATGGGTTCTGGGGTTTTAGGGTTATTGTCGGACAAAAATAATGAAAAATATTTTGCTGTTTTCCGGAAATTGAACATTTGGTTATCCGGGACGTTCCATGATCTCCCGCACATCCGGCTCCGGCCGGATACAATCCTTGACGAACCAATCCGACAATGATGGAAAAAGAAACTGCCAGGCCCCTGCAGAAGATGTTTCAGTCAGTGCCTCCTTCCTATGACCTGCTTAACCGGTTGTTGACCTTTCGTTTTGATGAACGCTGGAGGAAACAGGCGGCAAAAACGATTCTGGCAGGGGAGCCGGCCAGGGTGCTGGACCTGTGTACGGGGACCGGAGACCTGGCCCTGCGTTTGAGAAAGGACGCCAGGGCCGGTACCGGGATATGGGGACTGGATTACAGCATGCCCATGCTTGAGCGGGCCGGGACAAAAGCCGGGGAAAGGGGACTTCCTGACATTCAATTCATTCACGGAGACGCTGCCTCCATGCCGTTTGAGGACGGGTTCTTTGATGCGGTCGGGATTGCATTCGCCTTTCGCAACCTGAGCTGGAAAAATCCCGATACCGCAAAATTCCTTTCGGAGATTCTCAGGGTGTTGAAGCCCGGCGGGAAATTTGTGGTGGTCGAGACCAGCCAGCCCCGGAACCCTCTGTTCAGGGCGCTCGTCCATTTCTACCTCCGACGGATAAGCGTTCCGCTCGGGGGCATGATCTCCGGACACCGGGGGGCCTACCATTACCTGGCCCATTCGGCCATTCATTATTACACCGCCGGGGAGGTGCGGCAGTTGTTGCTCGATGCCGGTTTTTCCACGGTAAACCACCGCCTGTTCCTGAACGGGGTGGCGGGTTTGTGGGAAGCCAGGAAATGAACGCACCGCTGCCTGGCTGCTGGCGCGGGTTTGTGTGCGGCCCGCCGCTTAACGGACTTCCTGAAGGGCTTTCTCCACGGCCCCGAAAATGGGTTGGTTGCTGATCTGTCCGCCCACCGCACGGTCCATCCAGTGACGGGGGGTGAGCTTGCCCAGAGAAAAGATCCGCAGGGTTTCATCCGCAAAGTCCAGGTCGCGGATATGGTCCTCCAGCTGGAACATAATCAGCCTTCCATAGGGATAGTTTGACAGGTAGAGCGGAGACTGTATCATATGGGAGTATATGGCCAGCAGCGGGATGTCCCTTTCGCCGAACACATCTGCAAAATATTCGTTCCAGACCT
>SLSG01000070.1 GCA_007130545.1 Bacteroidales bacterium
CCCCGTCCATGCGGGTCCGATGCTTATCGGGTTTTTTGCAGCCTTCTTTTCCGGACTGCTGGCATGTAGCTGGATGCTGCGTTTGGTAAAGCAAGGAAAAATTGTCTATTTCTCCATTTATTGCCTGGCAGTCGGATTGACGGCCATTCTCATCGCCATTCTATAAGATGCCGGACCAGACAAACCCCACACCCGGGGAAGATTTCGTGCAAGGCAGGGTATTGTTGTTTGACAAGCCCTACAAATGGACCTCTTTCGATGTCGTGGGAAAGGTGCGGTCCCTGCTGAAACACAAACTGGGGCTGCGGAAGTTAAAAATTGGACATGCCGGTACGCTGGACCCACTGGCAACCGGACTCCTGATCGTGTGTACCGGCAAACTGACCAAATCCATTTCCCGTTACCAGGACATGGAAAAGGAGTATACCGGGACATTCTTCATGGGCATGACCACCCCGTCCTTTGACCTGGAAACCAGGCCTGACAAGGAATATCCGACAGCCCACATAAGTCGTGAGATGGCAGAGGAGGCAGCCATAAGCCTTACCGGCAACATTGAGCAGGAACCGCCACTGTTCTCTGCCAAAAAGATCGAAGGGGAGCGGGCATATGAACATGCCCGCAGGGGCGAGCGCACCCGGTTGGAAGCCAAACAGGTGGAGGTCAAGCTCTTTGAGATCACCCGTTTCGAGTTGCCGGAGGTGGATTTTCGGGTGGTCTGCAGCAAGGGCACCTACATCAGGGCACTGGCAAGAGACTTTGGAAAGAAACTGGATTCCGGGGCCTACCTGAAAAGCCTGCGAAGGGTGCGGATTGGCGAAATCGGACTGCAGGGCGCCTGCAGCCCGGAAGTATTTGAGCAGATAATTGAACAAAACTGTTGACAAGGGCTTTTGCTTGTATTATCTTTGCAAACCTTTCAATAGCTATACTTTACCAGACCCCATACCTTAAATGAAGTTATCCGACTTTAAATTCAACCTTCCGGCAGAGCTGATCGCCGAAAGGCCTTCATTGAACCGCGATGAGTCCCGCCTGATGGTCATGCACCGAAAAACCGGCCAGATAGAGCACAAGATGTTCAAAGACATTCTCGATTATTTTGATGACGGGGATGTAATGGTGGTGAACAACACCCGGGTTTTTCCCGCCCGCCTGTACGGGACCAAGGAAAAGACCGGTGCAAAGATCGAGGTATTCCTCTTGCGGGAGCTCAACAGGGAGGCCCGGCTCTGGGATGTGCTGGTTGACCCGGCCCGGAAAATCCGCATCGGCAACAAGCTCTATTTCGGCGACGACGACAACCTGGTGGCCGAGGTCATTGACAACACCACCTCCAGGGGAAGGACGCTGCGGTTTTTGTTTGACGGCACCTACGACGAATTCAAGAAAACCATTGAGACCCTTGGGGAAACTCCGCTCCCCAGACAGATCCGCCGCCCCGTGGAACCGGAGGACAAGGAAAGGTACCAGACCGTATTTGCCAAACGCGAAGGCGCGGTTGCGGCCCCGACAGCCGGGATGCACTTCAGCCGTGAATTGGTCAAGCGCCTGGAGCTGAAGGGTGTTTCCTTTACTGACATCACCCTGCATGCCGGACTGGGAAATTTCCGCAGCGTGGATGTGGAAGACCTCAGCAAGCATAAAATGGACAGCGAGGAGATCTTCATCGAGGACAAAACCGTCAGGATCGTCAACCAGGCAAAGCAGAACAGGAAGCGGGTATGCGCCGTGGGGACGACCACTATGCGCGCCCTGGAGTCTACCGTTTCCATAACCGGACAGCTGAAACCATTTGAGGGTTGGACCAATAAGTTCATTTACCCCCCCTTCGAGTTCAGCGTAGCCAATGCCATGGTCTCGAACTTCCACCTTCCGCAATCCACCCTGATGATGATGGTGGCAGCCTTTGCTGATTTTGATTTGTTGATGAAAGCCTACAAGCTGGCCATCAAGGAGAAATACAAGTTCTTTTCTTACGGAGACGCCATGCTTATCCTGTAACCCATCCATGCAAAAATATGCGCTGATAACGGCCGGAGGACGAGGGAAACGAATGGGTGCCGGAAGCCCAAAACAGTTCCTTGAACTGGCAGGCAAGCCAGTGCTTATGCATGCCATACAGGCTTTCCTGAATTTCGCCGCAGACATCAGGGTGGTGGTGGTTCTGCCGGAGTCTGAGTTTGAAACCTGGAAAAGGCTTTGTGAAACCCACCGCTTTCACGGATCCATCCAGCTCGCCATCAGCGGTCCAACCCGCTTTCACTCCGTAAAGAACGGTCTGCGGCACATTCCCAATGAGGCACTGGTAGCCATCCATGACGGGGTCCGGCCATTGGTTTCCCTGGATACCATTTCCCGGGTGTTCCACTTTGCCTCCAAATTCGGAAATGCCATTCCTGCCACCACACCCCCGGACTCCGTGCGGACCACGGACGGGGCCCTGAGCAAACCCCTTCCCCGGGAGAACGTTCGCCTGATCCAGACCCCGCAATGCTTTATAGCCAGTCGGATCAAAAAAGCGTACAACCGCAACTACCACGAAAGTTTCACCGATGATGCCAGCGTGCTGGAAGCAGACGGGGAGCGCCTGTTCCTGGTGGAAGGCCACAGGGAAAACATCAAGATCACCACACCCTCTGACCTGGTATTCGCCAGGGCCTATCTCGCTGATAAACGCTC
>SLSG01000299.1 GCA_007130545.1 Bacteroidales bacterium
AAAAGTCGTAGCTGTGCGGGCGCGGGGACGCCCAATAGGGTCCGCCAATATCATGGTTGGCAAAAAACATCTCCTCGGTGGTGCCATACCAGCTCTCAAAGTTGAACATCCCGCAATGTGAAATAAAGGCGCTGAAGCGCTTGTCGTGGTTTCCTGCCAGCCAGAAAACCGAGAAACCACCATAACTGGCACCAACGGCACCCAGCCGGGTTTCGTCCACATAGGGCTCCAGCTTCACAGCATCAATGGCTGCGAGCAAATCCTGCATGTTCTGTCCGCCATAATCCTGGCTGATCTGGTCGTTCCATTCCTGCCCGAATGTCGGCAGGCCGCGGCGGTTGGGAGCCACGATGATGTAGTCGTTGGCGGCCATCATCTGAAAGTTCCAGCGGTAGGAAAAAAACTGGCTGACCGCACTTTGGGGACCACCCCCGCAATACAGCAGGGCAGGGTATTTTTTGGCCGGATCAAAGCCCGGGGGCAGAACCACCCATACCAGCATGTCCTTACCGTCGGTTGTCTTGATCCAGCGTTTCTCCACCTGTGCCAGGTCCAGCCTGTCCAGGATGGGCTTGTTGACAAAGCTCAGCTGCTCCTGCCGGCCGGTTTCCTTGTCGATGCGGAACAACTCTGCCGGCATGGACATGCTCATGCGCTGTGCCAGCAGGTAAGGCCCTGCCATGGACAGGGAGGAGTAGTTGTGCCAGCCCTCGGTAAGCTGCCTGATCTGCCCGCTGCCCATCTCCACTGAATAGACCTGGTAGGTGGCATGTACCCCGCTGATAAAATACAGCCTGCTTCCGTCCGGCTCCCATACGAAGCCGCTGCTGCTCTGGTCAAAGCCTGCCGAGTAATCCCGGTACTGGCCCGATCCAAGGTCCATCACCATAATGCGGTTCTTGTCTGACTCAAAACCGTCGGTTTGCATGCTTTCCCAGGCCAGGTAACCGCCATCAGGGGAGAATACCGGATTGACATCATAGCCCTGGTTGAATACTGTCAGGTTGGTGGTTTCCCCGGTCTGCAGATCGTAGAGGTAAATGGCCGAATTGGTGCTCAGGGCATAGGCTTTCCCGAATTTTTTCTTGCAGGTGTAGGCCAGGTAACGCCCATCCGGACTCCAGGTGATCTGTGCGTTTCCTCCAAAAGGCGCCATGGGGGAATTGTAGGGTTCGTCCTCCATCAGATCCACCGGCTCTCCCAGTGTCCCATCCGAGTAAGGGGCAATGAAGACATGGCTGAACCGTCCGTCCTGCCAGCTGTCCCAGTGCCGGTACATCAGGTCATCATAGAGGTAGGCATTGGCCGCCGGAAGGTCAGGGTGGAGGTCATTGGCATCCTCAAGCACCTTGACCCTTTGCGTAAAGTATATATGCGAAAGATCCGGCGCGTATTCAAAGCGGGACAGTCCCCCTTCCACATCAGACACCTGCACCGGGTCGCTCCCGTCGGTGTTCATTTCCCAAAGCTGCATGCTTCCCGCACGGGCACTCAAAAACCCGATCTTTTGTCCGTCCGGGCGCCATCGGGCGTTGGAAGCACTGACGGACCCATGGGTAATATTCACAGGTTCCCCGCCCGCCACAGGCAAAACGTATAGATCGCGGCTGCCGCGGTTGGAACCGACATCGTAGTGGGTGAGCCCGTACATCACCAGGCTCCCGTCGGGAGAGACCTGGGCATCACTGATGCGTCCAAACTCCCAAAGCGTTTCCGGGTTCATGCGTTCGCCCTGGCCGGGGGCCGCAGCGGAAAAAACAAACAATAAGCTCAGGCTGATAAAAAAAGTACGTTTCATGGTAGAAAATTTGTATGCATTTTTAATGGTAAGCCTATTTGTTGCCTGTCAGGGCTTCCTTGATCTTGTTCTCCAATTCCTCTGCCAGCTCCGGGTTGTCCAGCAGCAATTGCTTGACCGCGTCACGGCCCTGACCAAGTTTGGTTTCTCCATAGCTGAACCAGGACCCGGATTTTTTAACGACCCCATTGTCCACGGCCAGGTCAATGATCTCACCTGTTTTGGAGATGCCCAGTCCGTAAATGATGTCGAATTCCGCCTGGCGGAAGGGTGGTGCAAGCTTGTTTTTCACCACCTTCACCCTTGTCCGGTTCCCCACCACGCTGTCGCCCTCCTTGATCTGGGAGGTCCGACGAATATCCAGGCGCACAGAGGCGTAAAACTTCAAGGCATTACCGCCGGTGGTCGTTTCCGGATTTCCGAACATCACCCCGATCTTTTCCCTCAGCTGGTTGATGAAGATGCAGCAGCAACCTGTCTTGTTGATCGTCCCGGTTAGTTTTCTCAGTGCCTGTGACATCAACCTGGCCTGCAGGCCCATTTTGGATTCTCCCATCTCCCCCTCTATCTCACTTTTGGGTGTCAGCGCCGCCACCGAATCGATTACAATGATATCGATGGCCCCGGAGCGAATCAGGTTCTCTGTTATCTCCAGGGCCTGCTCCCCATTGTCGGGCTGGCTTACCAGGAGGTTCTCCACATCCACTCCCAGCTTCTTGGCATAGCTGCTGTCAAACGCATTTTCCGCGTCGATGAAGGCTGCAATGCCGCCGGCCCGCTGTGCTTCGGCGATGGCATGGATTGCCAGGGTGGTTTTTCCGGAGGACTCCGGACCATAGATCTCCACGACCCGTCCGCGCGGCA
>SLSG01000008.1 GCA_007130545.1 Bacteroidales bacterium
AAACCCCCAAAAAGATTTACCAGGTTTTGGAATCAATCGACGACAAGACCCTGACCGTTGGTTTTGCCAGGAGATTTGCCACCTACAAAAGAGCCCACCTGTTGTTTAACGACCTGGAAAGACTGGCTCGCATCGTGAACGATCCGGACATGCCCGTTCAGTTTATTTATGCCGGCAAGGCCCATCCGGCGGATCAGGCTGGACAGGACCTCATTAAACATATCGTGGAGATAAGCAAGCGTAAAGAATTCAGGGGCAAGATCCTGTTCCTTGAAGATTATGACATGGAACTGGGGGCTGCACTGGTCCAGGGAGTGGATGTCTGGCTGAACACCCCTACCCGGCCATTGGAGGCCTCGGGGACCAGCGGGGAGAAGGCGGTACTGAACGGGGTACTGAACTTCAGTGTAATGGATGGCTGGTGGGCTGAAGGCTATGTGCCGGAGGCAGGCTGGAAGCTCAAGGAGGAACGCACTTACGAAGACCAGGGTTTCCAGAATGAGTTGGATGTAGAGACCATTTACAATACCTTCGAGACGGAGATCGTCCCGCTGTTCTATCAGCGCAATGATAAGGATGTCCCGGTCGAATGGGTAAAATATATAAAGAACTGCGTTTCCGGGATCGCGCCCCGTTTCACCAACAAAAGGATGTTGGATGACTACATCAGGCAATACTATAACCCCTTGATTGAAAGCTCCCTGCAAATAAAAAAGGACCACTTCATGCTTGCCAGGGAACTGTCTCATTGGAAAAGCCTGGTAATACGGGCCTGGGACAGCATAGAGGTCCGGTCCAAACGCATCATGAGCAATTCGGGTAAAACCCTGCGTCTGGGAGAACCGTTCAGGGCAGAGATTGAGTTGGACCTGAATGAAATGAAGGAATCCGATATCGGGGTGGAAGTCGTATTTGTCCAGAAATCTTTTGTAGGGGAGCAAGAAGTGGTTACCGTTCACGAGATGTCAAGAACCAGGTCTGCAAAGGGCCATGTAACTTTTGAATGCAAGATCCCTGCCAACCGGATCGGTTTGTTCAACTACGCTTTCCGGATGTTTCCAAAGAATGAGCATCTCCCGCACCGACAGGACTTCGGATTGATAAAATGGCTTTAATCTCCAAACCAAAATAGCGACGGACCAACACAAAAACAGACACGGAAATGAAACTACTAGAAGGGAAAACTGCCCTGATCACCGGTGGCTCCAGGGGCATCGGACGGGCAATCGCGCTGGCCTTTGCCAGGGCTGGAGCCGATGTGGCCTTTTCAGATCTTAATTATGACGAACAGGCCATGGAGCTGGAAAAGGAACTGGCCTCATTCGGGGTTAAGGCAAAGGGATTCGCATCAGATGCAAGCAACTTCGACGCCGGTGAAAAGCTGGCCGGTGAAGTGGCTGCCTTGTTTGGCAGGATAGACATCCTGGTAAATAATGCAGGGATAACCCGCGATACATTGTTGATGCGGATGACAGAGGAGCAGTGGGACCTGGTATTGCAGGTGAACCTGAAATCGGTCTTTAACCTCACCAAGGCGGTGCAGAAATACATGCTTAAGCAACGAAGCGGAAGCATCATCAATATGAGTTCTGTAGTTGGATTGGGAGGCAATGCCGGACAGTCGAACTATGCCGCATCCAAAGCCGGCATGATCGGTTTCACAAAATCCGTGGCCCAGGAACTGGGTCCGCGCAATGTCCGCTGCAACGCAATCGCCCCTGGTTATATTGAAACCGATATGACCGCCGGTCTGCCGGAAGAGGTGAAAAAGGCCTGGACCGAACGGATCCCCCTACGCAGGGCAGGACAGTCAGATGATGTCGCCAACACTTGCGTATTTCTTGGGTCTGATTTGTCTGGCTATATCACCGGACAGGTGCTTGCGGTTTGCGGCGGAATGACCAAATAGGGCGGAATTAAAATTCCAGCACCTCCATCGCGGCCTTCTCAATGCGTTCCAGGTTAGGCAGAATGGCTTTTTCCAGGTTCTTGTGGAAGCCCACCGGAGTAAAGGTGGAACCTACCCTTTTGACCGGAGCATCCAGGTAATGGAAGGCCTCATCGGCAATAATGGCTGCCAGTTCCCCGCCAAATCCGCCAAAGACTTTGTCTTCGTGAACGATCAGGGCCCGGTTGGTCTTTTTGACCGACGCCAGGATACTCTCCTTGTCCAGTGGGATCAGTGAACGGATATCCAGCACCTCAATTTCCTTTCCGGTGTTTTTGGCAATGCTCTCCGCAGCCTTCAGGCTCATGTGGGTGGTATTGCCAAAGGTAATGATACTCAGATCACCGCCTGTGCGACGCAGCCTTGCCTTTCCAAAGGGCACCTCAAAATCTTCCGGAACGGGCGTTTCTGCCGCTTTTGCGTTGTATAGTGCCTTTGGCTCCAGGAAGAGAGTCGGCCCCCTGGAACGCATGGCTGTCCGCAACAGGCCAGCAGCATCGTCTGCAAAGGAAGGGTAAACGATCCGCATACCTGGAAAGGTCGCCAGGGCACCTTCTATGGTTTGGGAATGGTACAGCCCACCCCCTATGTATCCGCCGGATGCCAGCCTGATGGTAACATTGGGTGAAAAAGCCCCATTGCTCCGCCAGTAGTCGTGGGTCATTTCCACGAACTGCTCCATCGCAGGCCAGAAGTAATCAGCAAATTCAGCCC
>SLSG01000263.1 GCA_007130545.1 Bacteroidales bacterium
GATCCACCTCCACTGGAAACGCTTGAAATATTTGCGCAAGCACAGGGCCGCAATTGCCAGAAGCCCATAAACAAGGTAAAACCCTGCTTCTGGCACGGAGATGCCTGTGACAAGCTTCAGCACAATCCCGGCAACGAAGGCCAGCGCCAGCCTTGGCAGGGGCAACAGCATGATGGGCATTTTTTTTCAAAAATACCCGCCTTTCTCTGGAATTTTATGGTTTTCCCCAGGGCAATCCGGCAAACGGTCCGCTGTATGGGGCTATGGAAACCAGGCAGGTGGTCCATGTCTGGGACGATGGAAGCCCGGCTACTGGTCCCCGTCAGTTACCGCGGGGACACCCCTCTGAGCAAAGCGGCGATGGCCCCGGCAGCCCGCTCGCTGGCCCCCTGTCCGCCAAGCAGGGTTTTCAGCTCTGAATACCCGGACAATATCCGATCCCGGTATCCGGGTTCATCGATCAGGCGTTTTAGTTCCCTGGAAACAGACTTTTCATTGAAATCATCCTGAATTAGTTCTTTGACCAGGGCCTGGTTGAGCACCAGGTTCACCAGGGAGATATAATTTACCTTCGCCAGCCTGCGGGCAATTTGGTAAGTAACCCACCCGGCCTTATAACATACCACCATTGGCACACCCATCAAAGCGGCCTCCAGGGTGGCCGTTCCGGATGCCACCAGGGCGGCTTCTGCGTTGGAAAGCAGGGCCTGGGTCTGGTCCATGACCAGCGTGGCGTTTTGCGGCAGGGGTTCTTTTGAGTAGGCGGCAGCCGGCAGCATCGACAGTCCGGCCAGCGCAAAATGATGGGACGGGAATTCCCCGCATACGGCCAGCATCCCGGGCAGCATTCTGGAGATCTCCTGTTCCCTGCTTCCCGGCAGGATGGCCACCAGGGGTTTGTCCGGCAGGCCGTTGCGCTTCCGGAATTCAAGCGGGTCAGACTGGTCCTTGAATTCCTCCACTGCATCCAGCAGGGGGTGCCCGACATAGTTCACCTCCATCCCGGAGCGGGCATAAAAATCCTTTTCAAAGGGAAGAATGACCAGCATAAGGTCCACATTGCGACGGATCGTCCTAAGCCTGCTTTGCTTCCATGCCCAGATCTGCGGAGACACGTAATACGTCACAGGGATGCCTTGCTTTTTTGCGAAAGCGGCCATGCGCAGGTTAAAGCCCGGATAATCCACCAGGATGACCACATCCGGTTTCCAGGCCAGCAGGTCGCGCTTGCACAGCCTGAAGTTCGAAAGGATCTTCCCCAGGTTCACCAACACCTCGGCAAACCCCATAAAAGCCAGCTCCCTGATGTGCTTAACCAGCACTGCACCGGCTGACTGCATCCGGTCGCCACCCCAGCACCTGAATCTTGCTCCGGGGTCATTCTTTTTAATGGCTTCCATCAGGTTGGAGGCATGCAGGTCGCCCGAGGCCTCACCGGCTATGATGTAATACTTCATCGCTTGTTAAAGGAAGAGGTAGAAAAAGACACCCGCATACAAGAAAGTAACCAGCAGGATTCCTCTGCCCGTAAGGTCATATTTCAGGTTGACCATGTAGTACCTGAAGACGATAAAATTTGAGAACAGGGCCAGCAGCATTGCCGTGGATGGCTTCAGCAGGTAGTCTCCTGCCGGTGTTGTTCCAGCCTGCCTGAGTATGAAAAGTATGAGCACGTAAAAAATGGCAGGCAATGCTGCACCGAGTCCGATTCCCAGCCACCAATTGTCTTTTTTAAGCATCCAGTTTCCACTTTTTCAGTTCGGGGATCAGGCCATGGGCTGTAAAATCAAACTGTATCGGGACCACCGATACATAGTTGTTCGACAAGGCATATTCATCCGTTTCATTGCTATTCTCGTGCAGCCGGAAACGCCCGGTCAGCCAATAATAATCCTTCCCGCGGGGGTCCTTGCGGTGGTCAAATTCCTCCTCCCAGTTGGCACGTGCCTGCCGGCACACTTTCACGCCTTGAATATCCGACTCTTTCACGGCCGGAATATTCACATTCAGGCATATTCCCTTAGGCAGACCCTGTTTGAGCACATTGCCGGCAATTTGCTGTACATATTTTTTCCCGGCCATAAAATCTGCATCAAACCGGTAATCCAGTAAGGAAAATCCAATGGATGGAATGTCTTCCATGGCTCCTTCTATCGCGGCCGACATCGTTCCACTGTAGATCACATTGATGGATGCATTGGATCCGTGGTTGATGCCGGAGACAAGCAGGTCAGGCTTGCGGTTCAACACTTTGTTGACTGCAAGTTTCACGCAATCCACCGGGGTGCCGCTGCAGCTGAATTCCTGGTGCCCGCCGTCTACAGTAATCTTCTCCAGGCGAATGGGATTCACGATGGTAACGGCATGGCCCATGCCGCTCTGTGGCTTGTCAGGGGCCACAACCACCACCTCCCCCAACTCCAGCATAAACTTGACCAGGTGGCGGATCCCGGGTGCCATCACGCCATCGTCATTGGTGACCAATATCACAGGTTTACCCATAAAATAGATTTTTAATACGCAAAGCTATGAAGAATATGGTTCAGCGCAAAACTTTGAATGGCCAATTGCATGTCAAATTGTCAGCCAAGGCCGGACTGGCGTACTTTTTGTCTATCTTCGCTTGTAATTATACATAGTAGCGAAAACAAGCATACACAAGATATGGAAATTTTCATCATTTTCGGGGTATTTATGTTGCTGAGCTGGCTCGTTTCCTCCCAGCTCAAGTCGCGTTTCCGGAAATACTCGAGGATGTCGTTAAGGCATCCCGTATCCGGGCGGGAGATCGCTGAGCAAATGCTCGCCGACCACGGCATCGAAGGGGTGCGTGTGATTTCCACCCCCGGGCGCCTAACCGACCATTACAATCCGTTGGACCGCACCGTGAACCTGAGTCCGGAGGTCTACCAGGGACGCAGTGTGGCTGCAGCAGCTGTGGCTGCCCACGAATGCGGCCATGCGGTGCAGCATGCCAGGGCATATGCCTTTCTGAAAATGCGGTCTGCCTTGGTTCCGGTGGTCAGCATCAGCTCCCGTTATATGCAGTGGATTCTGCTGCTTGGTATCCTGACCGTGGAAAGCATGCCCGGCCTTCTGCTTGCCGGCATCGTCATGTTCGCGATGACCACCTTGTTCAGTTTCATTACCCTTCCGGTAGAATTTGACGCCACAAAAAGGGCGCTGGCCTGGCTGACCAATACCGGCAGGGTGGTCGGACAGGAACACAGCCATGCCAAGGATGCCCTGAAATGGGCCTCCCTCACCTATGTGGTGGCTGCGCTGGCATCGCTGGCAACCTTGCTGTATTATATTATGATATTCCTGGGAAGAAGGTAGGTTCACCTTCCGGATCCGGCACGCCTTAGGGTGCCTCCTGCCTGCCGGGGCCGGCTGCAATAATACCTTTCAAGGCCGTAAACACCCGTTCGACGGGCAGGCCCACCACATTTGACCAGGAACCCCGGATCTGTTTTATACCTACATGACCGATCCATTCCTGTATCCCATAGGCCCCCGCCTTGTCATACGGCTGGCATTCACTGACGTAATGCCTGATCTCCCAGTCTTCGAGATCCCTGAAGCACACACCGGTGGTGTCTACAAAAACCATTTCCTTTCCGTCATGGCATATGCAAACCCCGGTCATCACCTTGTGCCACCTTCCGGAAAGGATACGAAGCATCCGGAAGGCCTCCTCCTGATTGGCGGGTTTGTTCAGGATTTTTCCCCTGTTCACCACAATGGTGTCGGCAGTGATCAGGATGACCGCAGGATCCTTCCGCTCGGAATGGAAAGGCCGGGCCTTTTCAAGGCAGAGAAAGCTGGCCACCTCATGTGGAGGCATACCTTCCGGGAAGGTTTCCGGGATCTGCCGAACCAGGCTCCGGAACGTAAGCCCCGTATCCGCAAGCAGGGCTTTCCTTCGCGGGGACTGTGAGCCCAGGATGATGTCGTAATGCCGGGCCTTTTCAAAAAAATCCATAATTTAAATCGACGTTTTGTTGATAAAACAGCATGGACAGCACCCCGGCGGCCATGATCAGCTTTGTCAGCCTTTGGAGCCTTCCGAATCCCTTTGCCCGATCTTCCTTCCATAAGGCGGGAATAATGGCCAGGGCGGGCAGTTGAACCAGCAGCAACAGAACAACAACCATAAGCGGGTTCCCTGATCTGAAAAAGGCAATCTGGAAGGCTGCCAGGCAAAGGACCAGCAGGAGCAACAGGGAGGCAACGGTGGTCTTTGCTCCCTTCTGCCCAAGCACGACCGGAAGCGTCCTGCAGCCTGCACATCTGTCCCCCTTCACATCTTCAAGGTCCTTGAGAATCTCTCTTATTGCAGTCAGCAAAAAAGCCAGCAAACCATAGAAAAGCAACATACGGGTCATTTCTGTCCGCAAGGCAGGGGGCAATTCCACGGTCCGGCCCAATCCCTGGTATTCGGCCAGCCAGACCAGAACCACCGGAAGGGCCGAAAGCAGGGCCACAACCAGGTTGCCGCTGAGAAGCTGCCGTTTCAGGCGAATACTGTATATCCACAGAAGGGCCGGGGATCCCAGAAAAATAAACACCAAAGCCCAGGAGTACAATCGGATGCTCACGTACAGGCCCAGAGAGACCGATACCAGGTTCAGCAGCTTGTGTGCTACAATCGCGTGTCGTCTGCCAAGCGTCCGTCCCAGAATGATTTTTCCCGGCCTGTTTATCCGGTCGATCCTCAGGTCAAAATAATCATTGATTGCATAACCTGCTGCTGCTATGCCGGTCGTGGATAGCACCAAAAGGAGGAACAGCGCATGGGACATGCCTGGTCTGAGCCCTGTTTGCTCAAATGCAGGGAGGATGACCGCATACCTGAAAAGGCATTGGGTAAGGGCAAGGATCAGCAAATTCGGCCACCTGAACAAGCTCAGGTATGTCAGGGCATTGCCCATGTTTATCTGGAGTTAAGCGTTGGACTACCAGTGAAAGCCATCGTCATCGAACCAGTTCCCCTGAATTTTCATCACCTGTTCAATCACATCCCTGACACATCCCTGCCCTCCCTTTTTGGAGGAGATGTACCTGGATACGGACTTGATCTCCTCTGCCGCATCTGCTGGACATGCGGCTACATGCACCTTTTTCATCACTTCAAAGTCGGGAATGTCATCCCCCATGTACAAGACCTCATCCGGGCGAACACCTTCTTTTTGCAGGGCCTCAAAAACCTCGAGCTTGTGGCTGACGCCCAGAAAAACCTCTTTCACGCCCAGCAGGGAGAAACGTTGCCTGACGGCCTCACAACGCCCCCCCGAGATGATGATGATCCGGTATCCTTTGCGCACGGCAAGCTGCAATGCATACCCATCCTTCACGTTCATGGTTCGCAGCAGTTCACCGTCGGGAGTGATCAGTACGATGCCGTCGGTCATTACACCATCCACATCAAATATGAAAGTCTTGATGGCATGCAGCAATTGCTTGTAGTTCGTCATGGGCAGGTAGTTATCCATTAAAAAAAATCAGACAGCCTGGCGTCCCTTCCGTTTACTCCACCTGTCCCGGAACGCCCAAAGAAGTCCAGCCAGCATCACCAAAATGGAAAACCACAACAGGTTGATGAAGGGGAAGAGTACCGTCTTGACCACAATAAACGCAGGGCGGTCTTCAAGCACATCCAGGACAATGGTGAATGGAGTGTCTGTTACATTCCGGAAGCGCAATCTCAGGTCCAGGTCCGCCACATGGCCGTCTTCGTGCAACACGAACCCGTCCCTTACGAGAAAGGCCGCGCTGGTCTGATAGGCGCCCCCGAAATGGGTCAGCACCTCCAGGCGGGCAGCAATACGGATATTGTTTTTGTCGATCTCCCCCCCGGCCTGCTGGTCAGCCTCCAGCGCATGCAACACCAGGCGGTTGTTCTTCATTTGTACGGTATCGTTTACGGCTATGGTGAGCTGTTCCAGCAATGCCGGCTCACCAGGGTTCAGATCCGACTCCACATCGGCAAAGGTGATATAGGTAAACACATCCCGGAACGGAAAAACTTTGGCATAGGGTTCATACACATTGCCCATGCGCTCATTGAGCTGAATGGACGGATAGGCGCTGAAAACCCTGTAGAACGCTCCATCCCTGTTCTGCTTCAGAAAGTCCACCTGGTAACGGATGTGGTTCACCTCCCGGGTATTTCCCACATAGGTCACATGGTATTCTCCCATCGGCAGTATCTCGCCCTTGATCAGCAAAAGGTTCTCATCTTCGGGGAACTGCTGTCCGATGAAATAGCCGGAAGTGTTCTGTGAGATAATGGTCTTCTGGGAAAAGGTAATCAGAACCGCGAGCAGAAAAAGGGCCATCCCCAGGTGGGTGATGGCGGCCCCCGGTTTTGCAAATTTATTCCTGAACCTCAGCAACAGGTCCAGGGAGGAGCAGAGGGCAAACAGCGAGGCAAACAGCATCAGCAGATGGTCGAGGGAGTCAAGCTTAACCGCCCAGCCAATCAGAACAGTAAACAACAAGGCCATCAACACCGAAAGGGCAATGCTTTTTATAAAATCCCGTCCGTTGTTCCTGCCCCATTTAATAAAATGCGTGAAACCAATCAACAGCGCCATGACCACGGCAAAGGGCAACTGCCAGGCATTGTAGTGTGCCACCGGATTCAGGGGCGGGGTCAGTCCGGTGCCCAGCAAGCGGTTGATGACCGGAATGGAAGTGGAAAAAAAGATCTGGAAAGCCGACAGGACCAGCACCAGGGCCCCTACGAAAAGCCAGAATTCCCTGGTGAATGGTTCCTCGCTGTCTTTCCCGGGAAGCTTGCCGAAGTTTCTGATCAGCGGAATCAGCCCCAATGCCAGGAGCAACCCGATATACAGCAGTATCTGCCGTCCCATGCCGTCGTTCCCGAAGGAGTGGACAGAGGTTTCTGACAGCACGCCGCTGCGGGTAAGATAGGTGGCATAGACAACCAGTACAAAGGAAAGGATCGTGAACAGGAATGTGGGGAAATAGGTATTCTTTTTTTTCTGGGACACCAGCATCAGGTGCATGGCAGCCACCAGGACCAGCCAGGGGACAAGGGATGCATTCTCAATGGGATCCCAGGCCCAGAAGCCTCCAAAGGTAAGGGATTCATAAGCCCATACACCTCCAAGTAAAATGCCGATACCGAGGAAGAAAACCGCCAGGACTGTCCATGGCAGGGCCGGGCGGATCCATTCATGGTATTGCCGCTTGAAAAGTCCCGACAATGCATAAACAAAGGGAACCATTACGGACGCATACCCGATGAAAGTGAATGGGGGGTGCGACAGCATCCAGAAGTTCCTGAGCAGCGGGTTTAGGCCATTGCCATCGGTGATCATCGAAAGGTAATGCGGGTTATGGAAAAAATGATTGTCCAGGTTCTCGGCCGATTCCCGCAACAACAAAAAGGGGCTCATTCCGATCGACAAGCCTCCCAGCCGAATACCCAATACCATGGACACCATGAACACCTGGCTCAGGGCGACCAAACCCAAGACCGGGGTTTCCCACCGTCCCGAAAACCGCAGCAGCAGCAATCCGAACAGCGCCTGACACAGAATCCAGAACAGGAAACTTCCCTCCTGCCCGGCCCAAAAAGCCGACAACACATATCCCAGGCCCAGGTCATTCTCCACATGAATCCATACATAGCGGTATTCATAAAACCTGTTTACCAGGATGTAAAAGAGAAAGAAGGAGGCCAGGAAAATCATTGCCCCGTGAAACTGGAAAGCGCGGCGTCCCCAAAACCTCCACTGCCTGAAACCGGGACCTTTTTCCCGGAAAGCCAACAGGTAGGCCACGGCTGAAATGACAGCCGAGACAAATGCAAGAACCAGGGCAAACCGTCCGGCATAGCCCCAGAACAAGTGTTCCCCTATGTATTGAATTTCCATACGCAATAAAAATAACCAGGCAAATCTATATGAAATTATTGAAATATGGGGCCGTAAAAAAACAGCCCGGACAATGCCTACCAGGTGTATCCCGGATCCTCATTCATTATCTCCTTTGTTACCGGCCGGTAACCGAATACCCAGTTGAAGCCCAGCTGCAGGCTATTCCATTGCACATGCTTCGGGATGATAAAACCCAGGACATTGTCACCGACCACATAAAACTGGAACGGGCCAAGGTTGGCATGCATCCCCAGTCCGATATTCGCATAATTCTGATTGGCGACTGAGTAGGCCAGGCTTAGCCCGGTCGCATGCGATGGCTTCACATGGTATGAAAAGGTAAAGGAGGGATACATCCTGCCCCCATAAATCATGGAACGGGAGAGCAAGGCAAGCTGGTGTCTCTCACTGAGTGCCATCCCGACCGAGCCAAAGACCTTGGGGGCCATCAGGGTCCGGTATCCCGACTGTGTCATGCCTACCTGGAAATGGGCGGGAAGTCCGTTCAGGAAATGCTCCATATTGTGGATGAAATAATCATTGAAAAAGTGTTCCGGCTCTATTCCGTCAAACCCGGTTGATCCGCTGATAAGGTAATTCTCCACGCCATCCTTCCAGTCGATAAAGCCCAGGTCAAGAATGCTTACCGCCAGGAAAAACTTTCCGGGAGGCCGCAATACAAACCCCAGATCCAGCGCTGCTCCAAGGTTTTTGAAATTGGCCCGGAATTCATTCAGCTTGTATTCGGGGATAAACCGGAACTGACGGTCTTCGAGCAGTCCGAGGGATTGGCCGGAAGCATGGTTCAGGCTCACCTCTGTATGAAGCAACATGCCCTCGCCCGAAGGATCGGCGACAAGCTCAAAAGCTGCCCGGTCGGTCCATTGGCTCCGGATGCCAAACAGCACCTTGCCACGCAAACCGAATGAAAAAGATGGGGAGACCTCCCGTGAAAAGGACATCCCAAACTCCCGGAAGTGCAGGTTGTCCATTTCGAAGCCCGAAAAAGCCCCGGTATTCACCGGACCGCCAAACCCGTCGTTCCCATCCAGTACCAGCCTGGCCAGGTCAGGCGGGTAAGCCATATGGTAGCTTATCTTTTCTGAAAGCATGAATGAAAAATAATTTGCATTGCTCCTGAACCCAAAGGCAAACCACTCAACAGTAAGGTTCGCCTGGATGAGGTTGTGGTCATCCAGGACATGCAAGAGTCCCTCCGTATCCCAGTAGGTTTCATCGAGCTCATTCCTGCGCACAATGTCCCCAATGGCGAAACCCCGGTTGGAGGCATTCAGATGGATGGAGGACAAGGCTGGCATCCCGGCATGGTAGCGGACCTGAGGGATCAGTGCCGGGTTGACGTAATTGGATTGGGGAATGCCCTGCATCCAGAACAGGGTGTTGTATTGCTGGGCAACAGCCCCTGGGATAATCCCGGAAAGGGCGAACAGGAAAATTAAGCAGTTTTTCACAGGCGTCAACTCACTGAGGCAACTTAACTTCCCGGCGAAATTAGCAAAATTATTTCAATGTGGTCAGCCAAGCCCGGGAAAACCCGGGAACGTTTCCATGAATGTCCAGGTCGTTCTGTCCGGATTCTGCCGGCAGCAATAATGTATCAGACCATTGGTCACAGCCAGGAATTCCACGCGAAAGCGGAAATTGTACCGCGCGATCTGATCAAAAACATCCTGTGTGAGTTCCACTGTCGGTGCTTTGCATTCAATGATCATCAATGGCTGGCCGGTTCTGGAATACACCATTGCGTCGGCCCGCTTCTTTAATTCCCCGTATTTCAGAGAGGTTTCCACTGCCAGCAAACCAGCCGGATAACCCAGATGATTAACCAGCCAGTTCAGAAAATGCTGCCTGACCCATTCTTCCGGGGTCAGCACCACATAGCGTTTGCGGAAACGGTCGAAAATAAATTTCTTTCCCCCTTCATCAAGGGCCTTCAGCTCAAAGGGTGGAAGATTAAGCTTTTGCATTGCCACACCCAAAGATATCCAAAAGAAATCAGGCAGGGTACCTCCTGTTTCACTATTTTTGTCAAAACCCGTCAAGTTCGACACCTATGAAAACCCGACAGGATATTGTGGAAAACTGGTTGCCCCGTTACACGGGCACCCTGGCCGGTGAGATCGGGCAGTACATCCTGCTGACCAATTTTACCCAGTATGTTAAGCTGTTCTCTGAATTGTTCGGTGTGCCCGTTAAGGGAACAGACCGCATCATGCCCAGCGCCACAAAAGACAATATCAGCATAATCAATTTCGGGATGGGGAGTCCGAATGCCGCCACCATCATGGACCTGCTCAGTTCGGTCAGGCCAAAGGCTGTTTTATTTTTAGGGAAATGCGGCGGCCTGAAAAAGATCAACAAGGTCGGGGACCTCATCCTGCCGATTGCGGCCATCAGGGGCGAGGGAACCTCTAACGACTTTTTCCCTCCGGAGGTGCCTGCCTTGCCGGCATTCAACCTTCAGAAAGCCGTTTCCACCAATATCCGCAATCATAACCTGGATTATTGGACCGGCACCATTTACACCACCAATCGCAGGGTATGGGAGCACGACGACGAATTCAAGAACTACCTCCGGCGCATACGGGTCATGGGCATTGACATGGAGACCGCCACTATTTTTTCCGTCGGGTTCTTCAACAA
>SLSG01000021.1 GCA_007130545.1 Bacteroidales bacterium
CGGGGAAATGGCCAGCAGGAGTATTGCCAGGAACCTGGGGACCTGCAGGTTAAACGGGGCAAGGTGTTTCTTTTGCGTCATACGTAAGGGCGTTTAGGGTTCAGGTTACAGGATACCCGCTGCTCCGCAGAATGGCGGAAGCAGCGGGTCCTGTCATTAACCAAAACAAAAGCAATTTAATATACAATGTCCTCTGCCGGAAAATAAACCTCAAGAATGGCATATAGCCTGGGATCATAATCCATCAGTTCCTCACGGGATGCAATCGGGCCATAGGTACCGTTGGCCGGGTTTGAGAACCCGTTGACATTGAACCAGTATTGCACCCCTTCGGCAAAATATTCATAGTGATTGGTCGCGGCATAGGTATTTTGCCACAACCCGGCGGCTATGGCCTCATTATAGGCCTCGACCAATTCCTCTTCAAAACCTTCCACTGCATGGTAAAGCCCCATCAGGTGAATGCCGTGGGCAAATTCGTGGACCAGAATATTCTCATTCGGGTAACGGTCTCCCGGTAAACGTAACAGGTTTTCCTCTCCGCCGCTGGCCAGGGGACGCGCAATGGTCGGTCCGAGTCCCCTTGCACGGTTGTCCCAGTCCGTACCCGGAAATACCTCATAAAGGTCCCGGTATTCGGGCATTTCCGTGGTCCGTTGTTTGGCCCCGATTATTCCGACCCGGGTGTTCAGCTCGATCATTTTCTCCAGCACTTCCTGTGGCAATTCGGAAATCATGTGGTTCACGATGTCCCGGGCCATCACCAGGGCTTCGTCGTATACGATCCAGGATGTGACCACCGGAAGCCCGCTGGCGTCCAGGTACTTTTCATAAAACGGGTCCAACTGCAGGTTTTGCGGAGGGGAGTCTATTCCCGCTGTATGGCTTTTCCCGTGGACAGGTCCCCAGGTGCTTTCCATCAGGGCAAATCCTGCCGGATCAAATTCCTTCAGGTCATCATAATTGAAGGGATAATAGTCGTTCTCCCCAAAATAGGCCTCGGTCAGTTCCGCATAGTATTCCATGCTGTTATTCAATGCATAGGCCCTTTGCTCCGTGATGGTGTGGCCGTTGAAATAAGGCACGGACTCATAAATTCCGCTGCTTTGGGCCTGCTGAAAGGCCGATTCAACGGCATGGTAATCATACCCGAAAAACTGATGATGCAGCAGGTGGGCCATTTCATGAAGAACCATATAAGGTTGATTCAACTCCGTCCATGACACAAAATTCCGGGCATTGCTGATTTCAATGCAAAACACTTTTTGCGGATTGTGCCCGTTGGCCACCAGCCAGTCCCGGTTCGGATGGTACCAGGCTGCGCCATTCTCCACCAGGTTCAGCTTTAACCAGATTGGCCGGAAACGGATAATCTCCAGAAAGGGTTCCCGGAGCATGCCGTTGATCTCTGCAAGCATGACATCCAGTTTCCCCAATGCAGCATCAATGTCGGGATGTCCCTGCTCGCTTTCCCTCATTGTAATCGTAAATCCCTGAATCTCTAAAGAGACGTAATTTGGCCCTTCAATGACTGGGATGGGGTCCTCCTTCTCACAGGAGAGCAGAAAAAGCAGAGCAAAACACAGAAAATACAATGACTTCATATTAGAAACTGAAAGAAGGGCCGGCAAGGAAGCCAGCCCTTCTTTATTATTATTTATTACGGATTGTACACCCCGTCAAACGGGTTCTGGTCTCCGCCCGGCCAAAGGCCTTGCTGCAGGGACTCATTTGAATTCATTTCATTGAATGGGATCTGGTAAACAAAGCGCCATGACCTGGCAGGCCAGATTGTACGGCCCTCAATTGGGGTCAGTCCGTCTCTGTGCTGACCGGCACGATACATCGGCTTTTGGTTGCGAATCATATCAAACCATGCATGGCCTTCACCATAAAGCTCTTTGCGACGCTCCATCAGGATGTCCTCGATCAACTGCTCTCCTGAGGTGTCTGTCCTTGGTGCATTGCGTGCGTCCTGAAGCTCCCAAAGTACGTTTTTTGCATCAGCCTCTCTGCCCAATCGGGCCAGGGCCTCTGCTTCCATCAGCCACATATTTGAAGCCCTCATGGTCACAATATCACCAGTCAGATCTTGTGTGTCCCGGAATTTATAGGAAATATATAAGCCAACCCCCCATGGGTCAGGCTGTATCTGCCCCGCATAACGGATGTCTTCCGGATGGAATGATTGGGCAAACAAGTCATTCAGAAAGAAACACTGGAAAGTGAAGCCGTTCCTGGTCCAGTTTGCCCACATGGCAAAGGGTGAATAATCACTCATATTCTGATCGGTTGTCATCGGGGCTGCCCACATCCACTCCCTGTTGGTCATGTCATTAAAACCGGCATGGAATTCATCCGGTGACATCAGGCTGTATCCTGTCCGCGCATTTCTGGCGGCATTGGCCGCATCTTCCCAACGGTTCATTGTGAGGTAAACCTCTGCCAGAATTCCGTTTGCCACATTGACGTTGATGGTGCTCTTCCGCGCGCCACGCGCGTAGTTCTGAAGCAGCGGAATGGCTGAGGTCAGGTCATCCAGTATAAACGCATAGACTTCAGACACCGGGGCCCTGGGATTACCGCTTGCATCCGCTGTTGCAGGCTCGGTATAAATGGGTACACCAGGCATATTCTGCGCGATGACATAGGTATGCTGA
>SLSG01000241.1 GCA_007130545.1 Bacteroidales bacterium
CGGCAGGTCACACAGGTCGATCTTTTCAAACAAGGGCCTTTTGCCGGTGATCCGGGCCACCTGGTCCAGCATCTGCTCGCGTGAGTTGGAAAGGTTGTCCAGTACGAGTACCTCGTAACCGTTGAGTTGCAGTTCGACGACGGTGTGGGAGCCGATGTACCCGGTGCCTCCCGTGACCAGAATTTTCTTCCCCATAGCGGCAAATGCTTAAAAACTCCAGTAAGTTAAGTCTTTTATTTTATTCCGGTAGATTCCCTTGATGTCTACCAGTATTCCAGGACCGTTGTCCTTCATCATATTGCGGAAGTCATCCTCGGTCAGCCGAAGGTAGGGTGCATGGTTCACGGCCACCACCACCGCATCGTAATTATGATCGTACTCGTTGACCAGTCCGAATCCATATTCCTCCTTTACCTCCTCCGGATCGGCAAAGGGGTCGGTTACATCCACCCGGACCCCATAGCTTTGAAGTTCACTGATCAGGTCCGCCACCTTGGAGTTCCGGATGTCTGTCACATTTTCCTTGAAGGTGGCCCCCATGACCAGTACCTTTGTGCCGAGGATGTTCTTGCCTGCCGCGATCAGCTTTTTTACCAGCTGCTTGGCTGCGTAGAAGCCCATGGAGTCATTGACGAACCTGCCCGAATTGATTACCTGGGGATGGTAGCGGTACTCTTTCGCTTTGTAGACCAGGTAATAGGGGTCCACCCCGATACAATGCCCGCCTACCAATCCGGGAAAAAAATTCAAAAAATTCCACTTTGTGCGGGCCGCCTCCAGCACATCGTAGGTGTTGATGCCCATGCGGTTGAATATGATGGATAATTCATTCATCAATGCGATGTTCACATCCCGCTGGGTATTTTCAATGATCTTGGCGGCTTCTGCCACCCTTATGGTCGGGGCCTTGTGTATGCCAGCCGTTACGATTTGTCCGTACGTCCGGGCAATATTTTCCAGCGCTTCTTCGTCGCATCCCGACACCACCTTGACAATGGTGGTAAGCGAATGTTCCTTGTCACCCGGATTAATCCTTTCGGGGGAGAATCCCACCTTGAAGTCTGGTCCCGCCTTCAGACCGGACACTTCCTCCAGCACCGGAATGCAGTCTTCCTCTGTGCAGCCCGGGTAAACGGTAGATTCATATACCACATAATCGCCCTTTTTCAATGCCTTGCCTACAGAACGCGAAGCCGCCAGCACATGGCGCAGGTCCGGCAAATTATGCGCATCAATCGGTGTGGGCACTCCGATGATATGGAAATGGGCCTGCCGCAGATCCGAGGCATCGCTTGTAAACAGCACATTGCAATCATCAAAGTCGGATGCTTCCAGTTCATGGTTCGGATCGATGCGGTTGCGCATTTTCTCCACCCGGTCGGCCCGGATATCAAAACCCACAACCCGGAAATGCCTTGCAAACTCAAGTGCAATAGGCAGTCCTACGTACCCAAGTCCGATTACCGAAACCGCCGCTTCTTTTTTCTTCAGCTTGTCAAAAATTCCCATACAGTCTAAAGTTTGGTATAGTGTTACAATGGTTTGCCTTTACAGGCGCGCGTTTAATCAAGGCATACTAATCCACGCGTGTCACGCCCCCGTCCTTAAGCCGGTAAAACTTGCCGCTTTCCGGGCAGGCCGCCTGCCCCGACGCATCAAAATCGAGCCGGTGCCCGTATTCGCTCATCCAGCCGGTCTGCCTGGCCGGGTTCCCCACCACCAGGGCATGCGGGGGTACATCCCTGGTGACCACGGCCCCCGCACCGATAAAGGAAAACCTTCCGATCTCAATGCCGCATACAATCGTTGCATTGGCACCAATGGTGGCCCCTTTTCTGACCATGGTCTTCACGTATTGGTCCCGCCGGACGACCGCAGAGCGCGGGTTCACGATATTGGTGAATACCATGGACGGGCCCAGGAACACATCGTCCTCGCATACCACGCCGGTGTAAATGGAGACGTTGTTCTGCACCTTGACGTTGTTGCCCAGAACCACGCCGGGTGATATCACCACATTCTGGCCAAGGTTGCAGTTCTCCCCGATGCGGCAATCAGGCATGATATGGCTGAAATGCCATATTTTGGTTCCCTTTCCGATGGTGCATCCGGGGTCGATGACAGCCGTCGGGTGGCTGGAATAGCCTTTTTCTTCTTTCATTTGTCGAAGGCTTATTGTTTGAAGAAGTCCAACACCGCCCCGGCAATATGGGCCAGCTGTTCATTGTCCAACTCTGTATGCATGGGCAGGCTGATCACCGCCTGGCTAAGGGCCTCGCTGACCGGGAAATCACCTTCCCTGTACCTGGCATCCCGGTAGGCCTTCTGCATATGCATCGGGACCGGGTAATAGACCATTGCGGGGACCTCCCGTTGGTTTAAAAACTCCTGAAGTTTGAAGCGGTCAATGCCCTTTGTTTTTAGTGTGTACTGATGGAACACATGGGTGGAGAATTCGCTTCTTGCCGGGATGGTGATCCCGGGATGGCCCTGAAATGCCTTGTCGTAGACTGTGGAAGCCTTCCGGCGTGCTTCTGCATACGCATCCAAATGGCGCAGCTTCACCCGTAAAATGGCTGCCTGTATGCTGTCCAGTCGGGAGTTCACCCCGATGGAATCATGGTAATAACGCACTTCCATGCCATGGTTCACGATCACGCGCATGCGGCTGGCCAGCTCCCCGTCATCAGTGAAGATGGCCCCGCCATCCCCGTAACAGCCAAGGTTTTTGGACGGGAAAAAGGAGGTGCATCCGATATGTCCAAGGGTGCCTGCTTTTTTTCTGCGGCCGTCGGGAAAGATATAATCCGCACCGATCGCCTGGGCGTTGTCTTCAATGATGAACAGCCCTTTCTCCTCCGCAATTTCCATTAATGGCTCCATATGGACACATTGCCCGAAGAGGTGGACAGGAACAATTGCCTTCGTTTTGGGTGTAATGGCCTTTCTGACCGCCTCCGGGTCGATGTTGAAAGTGTCGGGAAGCACATCCACCAGCACGGGAGTCAGTCCCAGCAAGGCAATGACCTCTACGGTGGCCACAAAGGTGAAGGATGTGGTGATGACCTCGTCACCGGGCCTCAGGTCCAGCGCCATCATCGCCACCTGCAGGGCATCCGTACCATTGGCGCACGGGATGACATGCCTGATCCCGAGATAGTCCTCCAGGTCCTTCTGGAAATGTTTGACCTCCGGTCCGTTGATATACTGGGTGGAGCGTATTACGTCCAGAACGGCGGAATCGATCTCAGACTGAATTTTTTCATATTGACTTTTTAAGTCAACCATGTGGATCTTTCTCATCAAGAAGTAGAATTTTTATGCAGTATCTTATGGGAACGCCACAAAGATAAAAAGTTTTTTCTCGGGACAGTCCCGTGCCTGTATAAATTGCAGACCTGCCTGATGGGTTGACCAAATGGCAATTTCAGGAATCCGGCTGATTAATGTATCTTTGGGGTGGTCTGCTGTGCGTTAAACAATGACGGGAATCCTCTACCAATTTCTGATCCGCGGCCTGGGTGTTTCCATCCGGGTGGCTGCCTTGTTTTCTGTCAAGGCCAGGCAATGGTGTGCCGGGAGAAAAGACTGGCTTGCGCTTATGACAAAGCAGCGGGGGGCTGCTCCGGGACCACTGGTGTGGTTTCACTGCGCCTCCCTCGGGGAGTTTGAGCAGGGCCGGCCGGTGATCGAGGCATTTCGCAGGGATCATCCCGGCCACAAGATACTGTTGAGCTTTTTCTCCCCATCGGGCTACGAGATCCGGAAAAACTACCAGGGGGCTGATTATATTTACTACCTTCCTTTGGATACCAAAGGCAATGCCCGTCGTTTTCTGGATATCTGGAAGCCACAGCTGGCCATATTCGTAAAATACGAATACTGGTTCAATTATATTCGTGCGATGGAGGAACGGGGAATTCCGGTGGTGGTGGTTTCCGCCATTTTCCGCCCCGGGCAGCATTTTTTCCGCTGGTACGGAAGATGGTCCCGCAGGCAATTGGGAAAGGTGTCCTGGTTCTTTGTGCAGAACCGGGATTCACTGGAACTTCTGAACGGCATTGACATTCAGAATGCCTCTGTCAGCGGGGATACCCGTTTTGACCGGGTGGCCTCGATCAGCCAGCGTCCGCAGGCGTTCCCGCAATTGCAGGGTTTATCCGGCAAAACACCTGTGCTGGTGGCGGGGAGCACCTGGCCCGATGATGAAGACCTGCTTCTGCATCTGTTCCGAAATTCAGGCACAGAGATGCATATGCTCATTGCCCCGCACGAGATTACGGCCTCAGGGATTGACCGCCTGCTTCGGGAATTCGGTAGCACGGCAGTTCTGTTCTCTTCGCTCAGGGGGTTGGAGACGTTCCCCCGGGACAAACGGGTGTTGATCGTTGACCGCATCGGACGGCTTTCACAGCTTTACCAGTTTGCCACCCTGGCTTACGTGGGTGGTGGGTTCGGGAAAGGGATCCACAACATCCTGGAAGCGGCCACTTTTGGCGCGCCTGTATTTTTTGGTCCGGCCTACCGGCGTTTCGCCGAGGCGGTTGACCTTGTGGAGAGGGGGGGCGCATTTCCGGTGTCTGACAAGCAAGTCCTCCTGCAAGAGGTGCAGAACCTGCTCTCTGAGCCCGCAAAGCTACAGCAGGCATCGCGGGTATGCAGCAGTTACGTAGAAGATAACAAGGGGGGTACAGAGAAGATAATGGCGTCCCTGAAAAAATTCATTGATTAAAAAAGCCAGCTTATGAACTTTCTTTTTAAGGTTTTGATCTCAACGTTTGCCGTATTCATCAGTGCTTACCTGCTTAAAGGGGTGAGTGTGGAACCGTTCACCACGGCCATCGTGGTGGCTTTCGTGCTGGCGCTGCTGAATGCGCTGCTGAAACCCATCCTGGTTATCCTGACCATACCGGTCACCGTGATGAGCCTGGGCCTGTTTTTGCTGGTGATCAATGCCTTCATCATCCAGCTTGCCGCTTATATTGTCCGGGGCTTTGAAGTGGCCAGCTTTTGGTGGGCCCTGCTTTTCAGCATTATCCTTTCGGTGGTCAGCTGGTTGCTTGAGCAGCCGGTCAGGCCGCGCGGCCCGCATGGGGGGAGTCCTCCGCGCCAATATTAATTGATGTGAGGCCCTATTCCTTCAGCAGGTCTTCAAACTGCTTTTCAAACTTTTTAACCTTGGGCAGGACCACAAACTGACAATACCCCTGGTTGGGGTTTTTCTCAAAATAGTTGTGGTGGTAGTCCTCTGCCACGTAGAAGGTTTTCAGCGGACTGATCTCGGTGACGATGGGGTCATCCCATATCCCTGCGCCGTTTAATCGTTCCTTCACCTTCTGCGCAACTGCTTTCTGTCCCTCGTCATGGTAAAAGATCACGGAGCGGTATTGTGTGCCCACATCGGCCCCTTGCCGGTTCAGGGTCGTGGGGTCATGGGTTTTGAAGAAGACCTCGAGCAGTTGCAGGTAGGAGATCACCGTAGGGTCAAATTCCACCTGGATCACCTCTGCATGTCCGGTACTGCCTGTTTTTACCTCTGTATAGGTCGGATTCTCCGTGCTGCCCCCGGCATAACCGGGACTCACCCCTGAGACCCCCTTGAGCCGGCTGAAAATGGCTTCGCTGCACCAGAAGCATCCGCTTCCGAATGTGGCCCATGCAATGGATTTGCTGATTGATGCATTCATGTCTTGTTCGGTTTGAGATTGAAGGTCACCGGCAGCGGGCTGGCTGCATGAAGTAAACAGTAATCCAGACAACAATATAAATATTTTCATTGATCTGTTTTGCGATATACAACAACGAAGGGTCCGGATTTGTTTGCAGGGTTTAAAGCATCATCTCCGCGAGTGCCCGGTGATCCTTCCCGCTGAGCCTGTGTGCCAGTCCGTCAACCTCATTGGTGCCCATCACTTTTACCAGTTCATCCTTCTCTTTTATTGTCGGATGGATCCCCATCTGGCCAAGGCTTAAGGGGCTGTTGAGCCCTGCAAAGAAGTCTTTGAATCCGGCAATAGTCCCTGCAGTTGTCGATGTGCCGAAAAGGGATTGGCCCAGTTCCGTAATCCGGTCCGGGATCCGGTCTTTCTGCAGCTCCAACCAGGCGGGGTAAGCAATGGACAGGGAGGCCCCGTGCGGGATGTCCCACAGCACGCTGAGGCAATGCCCGACCCCGTGCACCCCCCAGTCCTGCGATTTCTTCCCCGGTGTCGTCATGCCGTTCAGCGCGCATGTGGCGGCATACATGATGCGCGCCCTCAGTCCGGGGTTTTCCAGATCCTTCATCAGCATTGGTCCGTACTGCATGGCTTCCTGCAGGATGGCCAGGATAAACCGGTCCGTCAGGCTGGCCTCCCCTTCTCCGAACCAGGCTTCCAGGGAATGGGCGACCAGGTCCGTGATCCCATAGGCGGTATGATGTGCCGGTACGCTCCGTGTAAAGCCAGGATCCAGAAAACTATGCCGGGGGAACATCAGCCTGTGTCCGTAGCCGGACTTTTTCTTCAGGGCATCATGCTGAATGACCGCGTAATGATTCATTTCCGTCCCCGTGGCGGCCAGGGTCAGGATGGCAATCAGGGGGAGTCCCGCAGCGGGCTTGCGGACACCTTCCACGAAATCCCAGGCGGAGTGGGTGGCCGGGATGGCGACCGATAGGAGCTTGGCACTGTCGATCACACTGCCCCCGCCCACAGCGATTACCATATCGACCTCCTTCTCCCTGCCCAGTGCAGCAGCCTGGTCCACATCCTCTATGACGGGATTGGGTTTGATCCCCCCGTATTCAAACAAGTTTATCCCGGCTTGTCCCAGAGCGGCTGTGCACTCGCTGTAGGCACCGTTGGCCTTGACCGAGCCCTTTCCGTACACCAGCAAGGCTTTCTTGCCAAAAGCACCGGCAGCCTTGCCCAGTCCGGAAAGGACCCCGCTGCCAAAATGAAGTTTTACCGGGTTGTATATGGTGAAGTTTTCCATAAAACAGGATTTGTGGGTCATTTATTTCTTTCTGTTGCAAAGCTACATAATTCCACGCGGTTTTGCCTGCCGGGTCGGGCCCGGCAATCATCTGATAATTCCTGAAAAACATCCGTGTTTTCGTGAAAAACATCCGTGCTTTCCCGGGAAATACCTATTTTTATGGGAATAAATGCACGCACATAAATGTTAAACAAACCATCAGATGAACAGCAAAAAGATAAAAGGAACAATTGGGATTTTAACGGGTGGTGGCGATGTGCCGGGACTGAATCCGGCCATTCGGGCAATCACCATTCGCGCGTTGAGGGAAGGATACCGTGTGTTGGGCTTGCGCCGCGGCTGGGCCGGACTGATGGAGGTTGTCCGCGACGAGCAGGTTGACAACAGATTGAATTACACGGAGCTGACAGAGGATATCGTAAACAAGGCCGGCCGCACCGGGGGCACTTTCCTGCATACCTCACGTACCCGTCCAAGCCATGTCCCCGCAAGGCATGTCCCGGAGCATTTGAAGGAAAAATACAATGCAGAAATCAATGACCTCACCCCCGAGGTGTTGAAGAACATTGATTTTCTGGGTATCGACTTTTTGATCCCCATTGGGGGTGACGATACCCTTAGTTACGGGGTGAGGATGTACCAGGAGGGCGTCAAGGTCGTTGCGATCCCGAAAACGATGGACAACGACGTTCCGGGCACGGACTATTGCATCGGGTTCAGCACCTGCATTACACGTACCATCCATATGACGAACCTGTTGCGCACCTCGGCCGGCTCCCATGAGCGCATCCTGGTGATGGAAGTTTTCGGTCGTTATGCGGGCTTCACCGCGCTGTTGCCGACCATGGCCGGGGCTGCAAACCGCTGCGTAATCCCTGAGTTCAAGTTTTCGATGGACCGGCTCACCGAGTTGCTGGTGGAGGACCGTGCGATGAACCCCAGCAAGTACTCCGTGGTCCTGGTCTCTGAAGGGGCGACCTTTGAGGGGGTCGACATGATGTTTGCAAATGCGGAAACGGATATGTACGGCCATGCCAAGCTGGGCGGAATCGGCGATGCCGTATCCGCCAAGATCAAGGAATTGAGTCCGAAGTACAACAACGGCAAAAGGGTGGAAACCATCAACCAGCACCTGGGCTACCTGGTGCGTTCAGGAGATCCCGACGCCATCGACAGCATCGTGCCAATGGCCTATGGAAACCTGGCCCTTGACCTTGTGCTGAAAGGGATACACGGCAGGCTGGTCATCCTGAAGAACGGCCGGTATGACAACATCCCGGTTGACATCATCAGCAGCACCAAGAAGCTGATCGACTTGGAGAAACATTACAATATTGACCGCCTGAGGCCGGTATACGAATCGTTTATCGACAAGCCCCTTTTCCTTGTCACCTGAAAAGAAAACAACATTGGGCAGGAAACCAGCAGATCAGGTCGAAACACCCTTGATGAAGCAGTATTACGGCATCAAGGCCAAACATCCGGACGCCTTGTTGCTGTTCAGGGTAGGGGATTTCTATGAAACTTTCGGGGAAGATGCCATCCTGACCTCCCGCATTCTTGGAATCGTCCTGACCCGCCGCGCCAACGGGGCTGCTTCGTTTGTTGAGCTGGCCGGTTTCCCTCACCATGCACTGGATACTTATTTGCCCAAGCTGGTCAAAGCCGGCCAGCGCGTGGCCATCTGCGAGCAACTGGAGGACCCCAAACAGACCAAGACGATCGTAAAGCGGGGGGTCACGGAACTGGTTACCCCGGGAATTGCCTTCAGTGACAAGGTCCTTGATCACAAGGAGAACAACTTCCTGGCTGCGGTGCATTTTTCTGACGGACAGACCGGGGTGGCTTTCCTGGATGTGTCTACCGGGGAGTTCCTGACCGACCAGGGCGGGACCGAATACATTGATAAGTTGTTGCAGGGGTTTCGCCCCAGTGAGGTGGTGGTGCAAAGAGGGCAACAAAAAGCGCTGCAATCGGCCTTCCCCGGGAAATACCATATCAGCACCCTGGATGACTGGGCTTTTACACGGGATTTTGCTGACGATGTGCTGCTTAAGCATTTCGGGACGGTTTCCCTGAAGGGATTCGGGATAGAGGTTCTGGACCAGGGGATCATTGCCGCCGGGGCGGTGATGCACTACCTTGCGGAGACCCGCCACGACCAGCTAAGTCATATCAACAAGATATCCCGCATCGATGAGCGCAAGTCGGTCTGGCTGGACAAGTTCACCATCCGGAACCTGGAGATCGTCCATACGGTCAATGACAACGCCACCACCTTGCTGGAAGTGCTTGACCATACGATATCCCCAATGGGCGGGCGGATGCTGAGGAGGTGGATCCTTTTGCCGCTGAAGGAGAAGGACCTGATCTCTGAACGGCACGATGTGGTGGGCTATTTACTGAAAGAACCCGGCCTGGCTGAATCATTGTCAGACCTGATCGGGCAGGTGGGCGACCTGGAACGCCTGATCTCGAGGGTGGCCGTGGGGAAGGCAAACCCCAGGGAGGTGCTCCAGATACGCAAAGCCCTGGATATCATCGGGCCCCTCCGGGCATTGTGCCTGGAGTCAGACTGCACACCCCTCAAGGAATTTGCCCGCCTGCTGGACCCATGTGATGCCATCCGTGACCGGATCGCCCGCGAGATTAAACCCGAACCATCCGCGCTGATCACCAAGGGCAACGTGATGGCCGACGGAGTGTCTGAAGAATTGGATGAGCTGCGCAGCATCGCCTATTCTGGCAAGGATTACCTGGCTGAATTGCGGCTCCGGGAGATTGAACGCACGGGCATCCCTTCCATAAAGATCTCTTTCAACAATGTATTTGGCTATTACCTGGAGGTGACCAATACCCACAAGGACAAGGTACCGGAAGACTGGCACCGGAAGCAGACCCTGGCCAATGCCGAGCGCTACATTACCCCGGAGCTGAAGACTTATGAGGAAAAGATCCTGAGTGCCGAGGAAAAGATCCTGCGGCTGGAGGAGATCCTTTTCAATGCGCTGGTGGAGGCCGTCGCGGAGTTCGTGCAGCCGGTGCAACAAAATGCCTCGGTCATCGGGAAGCTGGACTGTCTGCTGTGCTTCGCAGGGGTGGCCGGACGGCATGGGTATACAAGGCCAATCATCAATGATACGTATGCTCTGGATATCAAGGGAGGAAGGCATCCGGTGATTGAGCAGCAGCTGCCTCCCGGGGAGGAATATGTGGCCAATGATGTGTTCCTGGATACGGAGAATCAGCAAATCCTGATGATCACGGGACCGAATATGTCAGGCAAATCCGCCTTGCTGAGGCAGACAGCCCTGATCGTGCTGATGGCGCAAATGGGTAGCTTTGTTCCCGCTGATTCTGCGAGAATCGGACTGGTCGACAAGATCTTCACCAGGGTGGGCGCCTCCGACAATATCTCCTCGGGTGAATCCACCTTCATGGTCGAGATGAACGAAACGGCCAGCATCCTGAACAACATCTCCAACCGCAGCCTGATACTGCTGGATGAGATCGGACGCGGAACCAGCACATATGATGGCATCAGCATCGCATGGGCCATTGCGGAATTTTTGC
>SLSG01000108.1 GCA_007130545.1 Bacteroidales bacterium
ATATGGCTGGAGATCAATGACAACCTGACCGCATTGGAGCAGATCAGGGTTTTCAACCATGTGTTTTATGATATCCACGGATTTGCAGGGAATCCGTCAGACCTCCACGCACCATCCAACTTATTGATAGACAAAGTACTTGCAGAGCGCAGGGGAAACCCCCTTTCGCTCGCTCTGGTTTATATGCTGCTTGCACAAAGCCTGGACATCCCTGTTTTCGGGGTCAACCTGCCGGAACATTTCATACTGGCTTATGTCGGCGGGCAGGGAGGGGGAGAAGAACCTGCATCAGGGGTTTTATTCTATATCAATGCCTTCAGCAGGGGAACGGTTTTTTCCCGCCAGGAGGTGACGGACTTTATCTGGCGGCTGGGCCATGAACCGATGGCCCGGTTCCTGGAGCCATGCAGCAACAAGGATATCATTCAGCGCCTTTTGAACAACCTGTTGAACGCTTATTTCAAAGCGGGCGACACGGAGCGGGTGGAGCAGGTCGAAGAACTGCGCAAGATGCTGAACGCTAAATAATTTATTTCTCCACCAATGCTTCCTTGATTCTGGCCACGGGAAGCTTTTCTCCCATGCCTTCCTCCTCTATGGTCTTGAAGACCGACTCGGTGGGGATGATTCCCGTTTTCAATACAAAAAGCAATACGGAATAAATGGCGGCATTGCGTGCGCCAATGCCCCGGAAATCATGCTGTATTACATTTGCCTTGGTTTGCGGGACCTCCAGGCTGGTGTCCAGAAACAGGAATCCCTCTTTCATGGCCTCAATGCGTTTGCGATTGTGTGCAAGTCCGTCAGATGAGGTAATCAAGGCCACATCGGGGATATGTATCCCGTGAAAATGAATCTCAGACGGAGAAAGGTTGATTTCTGCCGTGGAAAATCCCACCCCCACGGTGACCGGATAACTGCCCTTCTGGGTCACCTCCAGTCCGGAGCGAATGGCAGCCTTGCTGAGCAGGTTGGCAGCCAGCTGCACCCCTTCCCCGGCGGAGCCGCTCAAAACGACCGACCACGGCTTTTTCAGGTAGTTCTTGAATTGACTCCTGATGGCCGGGGTTTTGCTAAGCAGATCATCGGACTTTCTGCCCTGGGAGAGGCTGAAGCGATCCCTTGCATTGATCCACTCCCCGGGTTCCTTGCCGGCACTGGACACGATCTCGGTCAGCTTTCGCTTCGGATTCAGCTTTACCCCGTAACTGGGACAAATCTCCATCACCTCTGCCAGGGAGAAGCCTTTGGTTGCGAAAGCCACGGCCAGCTTGTCAGAAATGTCTCCTATGCCCATGATCCGGGTCACATATGCTGCTCCCGCAGTATGCGACAGGGCGCAAATATCATACCCGGCAAAAGGGTTGCCTTCAAACGAGGTGGTGGTCCGGAAACCCGAGGGGGTCAGTCCGCTGGTTTGTCCCCCCGTCATGCCATAAAGCATGTTGTTGTGAACCACCACCGTCATGTTCAGGTTCAGCCTGGCCGCTTCCAGAATATGCTGCAGTCCGATTGTGGCACCCCCGTCGCCGATGAATACCACGATCTTCTTGTCCGGGTTTTCCAAGCCGAATGTGATCCCGGCGCCCAGGGCGGCAGACCTGCCGTGCAGGCCGTGAACCGTATGGGTGTTCAGGCATTTGTCGATGATCCCGTGGCAGCCGATATCGGTTACCACGACGACCTCCAGGGGCTTGTACCCGATCTTCTCAAGGGCCTTTACGGTATGTTTTGCGATCAGGTCGTGTCCGCATCCCTTGCAATAGGGAAGGGCGTCTGTGTTCAATAGTCCGTTGCTCATACTATTACCTCCTCCTGGATTTCCTGTGGGGTGATCATTTTGCCGAGTCCGCCTGCAAAGCGCAACCCCGGCCTGCCGGCCTGCCCAAAAAGCAGGTCCCCCAACTGGTTGTTGATGTTTTCCTCTGCGATCAGCACATTGTCGTAGCCCTTTGCCAGTTTAAGGTATTGCGCTGGCAGTGGCAACATGGTTTTGGGATTGAGAAAGGACACCCGGTGTCCTTGCCCGCGGATCTTTTTTACAGCCTCCCTGGCTGCGGCCGCAGTGATCCCGTAAGCCACCACCAGGGTTTTGGCGCCTGCCTGCTCATCCAGCCCATAAAAGGAATATGCCTCCATCCTGCTGCGGATCTTCTCTTCCAGCCTGCGTGTGTTGGCGAGGGCCTCCGGACTGGAATGCTGAAGGATGCCTCCCTGGTCGTGGGTGGACGCATTGATCCTTACCTGGTATTTTTCCTGGGTGACAGACAGGAAATCAGGCACCAGGTCTGTCGGTTTGTAAGATTTGTATTCGCAATCCTGCGAATATTCCTTCCAGTCGACCGGCTCTATTTCATCCAATCTGGCCAGGTCAAAACTTTTTTGCGTCATGACCTCTTCCTTGGAGGTCAGCACCACGACGGGAGTCCGGAGTTTCACGGCAATTTCAACCGCCTTTGCGGGCAGCTTCCAGCAATCTTCAAAATCGGATGTGGCCAGCACGGGAAGGGGATGTCCGCCCGAAACCATGCCCTTCATCATCAGCAGATCGCCCTGCGCTCCGCAGGTGGCTGTTCCCGTTGCAGGCCCCAGGCGCTGCACCAGAACGATCACCATGGGAAGCTCCATCATATAGGCCAT
>SLSG01000084.1 GCA_007130545.1 Bacteroidales bacterium
ACTGAGATGATCCTGGTTGAAAGCATGCATGAACGGAAAATGCGCATGAATGAATTGTGCGATGGTGTTATCGCCCTGCCAGGAGGCTTTGGCACCCTGGATGAGTGCTTTGAGATGATCACCTGGGCCCAATTGGGCATTCACCAAAAACCAGTGGCCCTGCTCAATGTCAATGGTTTTTATGATCCCCTGGCTCATATGGTAAACCACATGACAGTCCAGGGCTTTTTAAAAGAAGTACACAGGGATATGTTGCTAATCTCTGACAATGCCCATCATTTACTCAACCAGATGGTGAACTATGTTCCGCCCACCGATGGTAAATGGATTCGCTAGGCTGATCTGCTGTCAGAAAAAACGCAATAAATAACAGGACAAACACATTGGATATAGAGGACGACCATTAATATTCAAAGTGAATGAGAACCAGCAGCCGATCAACATTGAAGATTCTTTCTGATATGGTTGAGTTTAGAAAAAAAATCAGAAATGGTCTCCTCATTTAATCCGTCAAGGGCATCAGCAATGGTTTTGGTGGCCAATGGCTCCATTTTGCGATATAGACGGTTGCCCGCAGGTGTCAATGACACCTCCCGGGCTCGTTTATCATTCGACATGGGTCTCCTGGCCACCATACCCTTGACAGCCATTCTTTCAACCAACCGTGATACAGCGACCTTATCCATATACAGACTGTCCGCAATCTCTTTCTGGGTGAGTGCCCCCTTATGGTAAAGCAGCGAAACCAGCGTCCACTGATCAGCACGGAGCGGAAAACCTTCATGGATGGTTTTATGCTCAAATGACTTACCCAGGGCTTTGGAAATCTGCAAGCTGATTCTACCCAGCGAGGTATCAAAATGGTATTTCATAATCAACCTTTCTGAGCAAATGTACATGATATTTTTTTTGTGATATCAAACGCAAACACAAAAAAAATAGCATGGCAAAGTATGTTCCGGGCAGGCCCGTGTGCAATCTTTTTGAATTTTAGTTTCATTTGTAACTTTTATCATATATTTGTTGAAAATATTGAATCTATGAAAAATGCCAATGGAATCAATCGACGGGATTTCATAAAAAAAGCCGGACTTCTTGGTGGGTTCGCGGGTTTGGCAGGTGCAGGTGTGTCGGGTCTGGCTGCAGGCAGCAGTAAAGAAAGTTATACAGGCTGGGGCAGGACAGCATACGGTAAAGACCAATTTTTTAACCGACAACCTTTTTTTTCTGACACGCCTACTTATGAGCAAGTGGGAAAACCCCAACGTATTCCCTATATTGATGATCTTTTCAACCGCCTGGGTGAGTTAAGGCGTCTGATGATGGCCAGGCCAGGCAGCGAACCACGCTGGAGCTTTGAAATGGGTGTTGATGCACTACCTGAACCATTGAGGTCATATTATAAAATTCGCCCGGATGCCCTTGACGAGTACCGTCAAGCCATGGAAAAAGCCCGCGAACAACGTGAAAACTGGCCAAAATATCGGGCAGATCACCTACTGGCTGAAGCCTATTCGGCGGCTCATGCAAGTTTTCTGGGTGGCCCCGGATCTTTCCCTCCCCAGCCCCAGGGGCCACCTGAAGAAAGTGACTTCAGGGGTGTGGATGAAAGGTATCTGGAGCTCAAATCACCCATTCACGGCTCGCAGTTGATCAAACAGATAACCCACACCTTCGGCGCCTCCCTGGTAGGGATCTGCCGGTTAAAAGAAGAATGGGTAACACAGGGGTTCATGCGTGGTGTTGGCAAGACTGATTTCGAAGTGCCAAAGCACTGGAAGTATGTCATCGTGGTGGCCATTCCCCATGAGTGGGACTCTATGTATGCCAATCCAATTTACGGAAACTCATATGATGCCTACTCCAAATTAAGATTCATTGTGGGCAAGTTGGAAGTATTTATTAAGAAATTGGGGTATCCGGCCCGGGCGCAGTTTCCTCCTACTGCCTACGAAATTGCCATGCCACCCGTAGCCATCGATGCCGGATTGGGAGAGCAGGGAAGACATGGGGTGCTGATTACCCCCGAGCTGGGCGCCAACTCCCGCTTGGCCGCTGTGATCACCGACATGCCCCTTGAACCCGATAGCCCCATCGATGTGGGCATCAAAAAGTTTTGCAATAAATGCAAAATATGCGCAGAAGAATGCCCCAGTGGAGCCATTTCCTTTGCAGACAGTCCCGAAACCATATCCAGGGGGTATAAACGCTGGTCAATCCATCAGGAGAAATGCTATAAGATATGGAACTCAGTAGCCACCAGCCATGCCCGTGGTTGCCGGGTCTGTATCGCCGTATGCCCCTATTCCCGGAAAAGGAATTGGATTCACAATATTGTCAGGGTAGCTGATCCCAGAGACCCAACCGGCCTGTTTGCCAGTGGCATGTTGGCCATGCAAAAAAGTTTTTTTGCCTATCCAGGCGGAGAGGCCTATCTGCCACCACCAGATGGCAGCAACCAAACCTATATTGATCCACCAAAATGGTTAAATACAGATGAATGGTTTATTAAATAGTGGCAGCAACCTATTGTTTGTTGACCTGGTCTTTGACTCCACCATATTGAAACCCCTGTTCTGGATGGTCATGGGCGCCCTGATGGTATTGTTCGTA
>SLSG01000317.1 GCA_007130545.1 Bacteroidales bacterium
CGGACTCTTTTGCCTGAGTTAAACTGGTAGTTCACTTTTATCCATAACGGAACGGCCGACATCAGGATATTGCCTTCTGCATGGCGGTATATGTCTGGTCCATCCAGGCTGGTGCCGTGGTAGGTGAAACTGCGCTGCAGGGGCAGGGCGCTGGTGATTCCCACCCGCCAGTTGTTCCGGAAACTTTTTTCCAGGGAGACAAAGTACAGCATATTGCTGAAGGTAACTTGTTGCAGGTCTGTTTTCGGACTGAAGTACTGACTGGCGAAGGAGGCTGTCAGCCGCTCGTGCAGTTTGGCGATTACCGAGAGGCCTGTCTCATAAGAGACTTTCTTCACGGCCTTGATTCCCAGGTCACCGGCCAGGCTGTTGGGCCTCGCATCGACCTGGAAAACCCTGACATATGGGTTGATTGCAAATGCCGGGTGAAGGTTCAGGCTGCCGGATAGCTGCATGCCGTATTGGGTGATGTCTCCGAGGTTGTGCATCTGGGTCTCGAATTGTCCATTTTCGTTGATAAAGCTCGCCGGATTGATGGCCCCGGCGAAATGGTGATAGAACCATTGTGTGGCAATGAAGGTGTTCCCGGCCATGATGGAGTGATTGGCGGTCAGCAAACTGCGTTTTTCTGATTCCAGCAAAGGATTGCCTGCCCCGACGGACCATGGATCGTCCATGGTCGGAGTCGGACTCAGTTCATAGATCGTGGGCCTGCGCAGGGATTGCCTGTAGGTGAGTTGCAGGTTCTGATTGGGGGCCGGCTTAAAGCCCACGCTGATATGGGGGAGAAGGGCAGTGGATGCTAAGCGGGAGTCCCCTGTCCATTCGTCCCAGGTCAGCCCGGTCCGCAACCCGACCCATTCATTCCTGGTATACTCACCTCGCAGCCCGGCCCGGGCGTTCAGGTTCCCGTTTGAATAATTGATCGCGGCGTATGCCGCCACAACCTGCTCCCGGTAGCTGAAACCATCCGATGCGAGGTCCTTCATTTTCCGGAGGTTGCCCCTGCCTCCAGCTTCAATGCCAAAACTCCCGGAAATCGGAGCAGAAAAATCTGCTTTCGCATACATGGTGTGCTGGGTGGGCTGCAAGGTATTGGTATGTCCGTCATAAAACAAGTCCATACCCTCACCTGCCGCACTGCCGGCCAGCTTGGGGTTTGCGGGAATATATGCCGTGGTGTTCTCGGCCCTGAGGTGATAATAGCCGGCATCCACGGTAAATACGGATCCGGGCTGAATCTTGTGTTCAAAGTATACAGAGCCAAAACCCAGCATGTTTTTGTCTGTGTCCTGCTTGCTGGCCGTCCACTGTCCTTTGTCCAATGCATCCACAGTGGTTTGCATGACCACCGTTCCGGAATTTTCACGCGAGTAAGGATTAAGGAAACCATACACATTGAATTGGGTTTTCTCGTTCATCATGAAATCCAATCCGACATTAAACCGGTGCGACCAGTGATCCTGCCGAAGTTCCATTGTGGAGCTAAGAGAGGTGGTGCCGCTGCCGTTGCTGAAATTCCGAAGGTTTGCATCCACCAGGTTCATGCGGCTGACTTCCCCGGTATAGGAAGTGGACAGGTTCAGCCTCCCCTTTGTGTATTGGATGCCATAATTCGGGAAGATATAAACCTCTGAAGATGAGGTAGGTATTTCTGCATTCACAAATGCCCGCAGTCCGGCTTCCGGCTCCTTCAGTATGATATTGATCACCCCGGAAACCCCGGCTTCGTATCGGGAACCCGGATGGTGAATAACCTCAATTTTGTCGATCTGTGCGGCATCCAGCTGGCGGACAAATGCGGCATCACGCTCCCGTCCGTTTACCATGATCGCCACTGCCTGGCTTCCCTCCATGGAGATGTTCTGCATCAAGTCGACTTGCAGCCCGGGAATAAACCTGAGCACATCCCCGCCTGTAAAAGACGCATCATACATCTTCTTATTCAGGAAATAGGTGGTCTTGGTTTGCCCGCCAGCCGCGCTGATCCGCTCGCCCACAAAGACAAATTCATCCATTTCATGCAGCAGCCGGTTCAGACAGATGAAACCGAGCTCGTACCCGGCTCCCCCGCCTGGTTCAAGGGGAATATCCATCGCTTCATAACCCACATAGCTGATGCGAAGGAAAAGGAGATCATTTATGTTGTCGGATGGGACAGTAAGCAGAAATTTCCCGTCCGCATCGCTGATGGTCCCGCTGACCAGGCTGGTATCCCTGGCGCTGAGCAGGGCGATGGTGCCGAATGCATGGGCCTCGGCCTCTGTTTCGCATTTCAGGACTCCCTGTACCTTGACCTGGGCCCGGGCAGGGGAGGCCATAGAAAGTAAGGTGGTTAATGCCAGCGTGGCAACGATCCCTCTGTGGTTGAGTTTGTTTTTCATGATCCGATAATTTGAATTACAGTTTATTTCACTTTGTTTATGTCTGCATGCTGCAGCAGAATCACAATGCAAAATTTGGAAATAAAATGCTGATTATCAAATTATTGGGATGCAATGACTGAAATTGTGACCAATGGCAGGCAAGGGGAAAAAACCTGTGACGAACGGTCGTTTTCTGGGATGGGCTGCAAACATTTTCAGCTTTCGTCC
>SLSG01000038.1 GCA_007130545.1 Bacteroidales bacterium
CAGCCTGGAAAGGAATTTTGGAAACCTGAGGGGGTCGTTCAAAAGGGTCAGCGACCAGGTGAAGGACCTGAGAAAAGAAAAGGAACAGCAGGCGCATCTGAACCAATGCGTGATTGACCGTATCGATACGGGCATCATCGCATTTGACCGGGAAGGTCATGTCCATTTTCACAACAACTCTGCTGCCGGCATTGTCAGCCATGACGGGTTTTCAAGGCTGGACCTGGTAAAAATATCCGGTCTTTCCCTGTTGCAGATTGCAGATTCGCTCACTCCCGGCAAAGCCAGGGTGGTTAGCATAAAAAAGAATGGCAAGGAATTGCCTGTATCGTTTCAGATCAAAGAGATCATTGTCGGAAAGGAATGTGTAAAAGTACTGTCCCTGCGTGGGATAAAAACGGAGCTGGACCAGAAAGAAGTGGAGTCCTGGCAAAAACTTATCCGGGTGCTGACCCATGAGATGATGAACAACATCACCCCGGTGGTCACCCTGTCAAAAAACATTGAACGGTGTCTGGGCAAAGGAGAAGTGGACGATGCCCTGGCTTCCGCCCGGATGATCGAGGAACGCAGCCAGAGCCTGATGAACTTTGTGAACAAATACCGTAGCCTGACACTTATGCCTGAGGCCGAACTCACCCGTGTGCCGGTCAGGCCATTTCTTGAGGATCAACTCGCGGCTTTCGGGACACAGTTCAGTGAAAGGGGAATCGAGGCCAAACTCGATGTCTCCCCGGGGAACCTGGAGGTGATGATGGACGGGAAACTGATGGCTCAGGCCATTACCAACCTCTTGAAGAATGCCGTGGAGGCACTCGGTAAGACCAGTCAACCGGCCATACAGCTGTCTGCCTGTGCAGAAGGGGATAAGCCCTGTATCCGGATCTCGGATAACGGGGAGGGGATCCCTCCGGAAAACCTGGACGCGGTCTTTGTCCCGTTTTTCTCCACCAAAGAGGAGGGTTCGGGAGTCGGACTGAGCCTGTGTAAGCAGATCATGGGCTTGCACCAGGGATCTGTAGAGGTGGAATCTGTCCCTGGCAGGGGAACCACGTTTACACTGGTTTTTTAAAAAAACGGACTGCTGATGTTTCCCCCCATGGATCGTACCGCCGGCAAACACAGGAATAGTATTACCAATAAACCACATACCATATGCATCCGGAACTGATCTTTATACTTGTCGGCCCCGCCAGGGAAGAGAACATCGGGGCTGCGGCCCGTGCCATGAAAATAATGAACATTGGCAGCCTACGACTGGTAAACCCCTTGTGTGACCCCCTCGGGAAACGGTCCAGGGCCACCGCACATGCATCGGTTGACATCCTGGAAAGTGCAGCAATCTTCGAAAGCCTCGAAGAGGCCCGGTCGGATATTTCGTTGCTGATCGGTTCTGCCGCCAAAAGACGCAACGTCGGGGAGGAAATCCATCCGGTGGCCAGCCTGGCGGGAATCATCAGGGACAAAGGGGATACCGTTCGAAAGGTCGGGATCGTCTTTGGGGGGGAAGAAAGCGGGCTAAGCAACCAGCAGCTGCTGCAGTGCGACATGCTGTCGACCATTCCCATGTACAGCAAATACCCGTCCCTGAACCTCGGGCAGGCGGTGATGGTATTTGCCACCTATCTTTCTGAACTGAGCCTGACCTATTCGGTAAAACAAAGGCCACCGGTCACGCCCGATGAACTGCCCGTGGTGCGTGAGAAAGCCCTGCAGGTGCTCTCCGATGTGGAACTTGACCCGGAAGGCATCATCCATCGCCGCATCATGGAGCGCCTGATGTTGCTGGGCAAGGATGATATGAACCTGTTCCATTCTTTCTGCAAGTACTACCTGAAAAAGTACCACGGGCGAATCAAATAGCTGCGCCTGCATGCGCACCGCTCGCCGGTATCCTGCTCTGCGCTCCTCATATTTCCTCCGGAAATATATGCGCTTCGCAGGACACCGTCTTCGCGGTGCTTCGGTCCTTCCAGAGATCCTAAAAAGCTACTTTCAGTCCGATTGTGACCATCCTGGGCAGTCCGAGGCGTATGCCCTGGGGACGCCGGGTGGTGATATAGCGCTCGTTGGTCAGGTTTTTGACCGATAAAGAGACCGTGCTGCCTATTTGAGAAAAGTTCCAGGCAATATTGGCATCGAATACCGTGTAACTGTCAAGCAATCCGATGCGTCCGTTTGCGGTAGGTTCAGGGGTGTTCAGGATGTCGGTGAACTGTGAACCGGTGTAATTGGCGGTCAGGCATGCCATGGCTCCGCTTTCATGCCGGAAGGACAGCGAGGAGTTGATGAACCAGGAAGGGGCATACGGGGTTTTGTTTCCCTTAATGTTCACGGCATTGGATCCACTCCCGACATAGCGGTCAGCCCCAAAACGTGAATCTACCCAGGTCACCCCCGCATCCCACTCCAGGGAATAAGATTGGCTGTTCAGCCAGGTTCCGAGGTCGGCCACAAAGGCGCCCTCAACCCCACGGTGAACGGTTTCCCCCCCGTTTACCAGTCCGACTCCGGCCCCTGCACCCCCGGCGGATTCAGCAACCGGGATTACCTGGTTGGAGAAATCCATATGGAATGCAGTCAATTCAAAG
>SLSG01000109.1 GCA_007130545.1 Bacteroidales bacterium
AGGCCGGTTTTGCAAAGGATATCCGCGAATGTTTCAAAGACCCAAAGCCCGCCATTACCACCGTCTCCACGATACTCAGGATACTGCAGGAAAAGGGGTTCGTGGGATATAAGGCTTATGGGAAAGCGCATGAATACTATCCGCTGGTGGAGAAGCCGACTTATGCAAGGTTGATGATGAAGGGGATCCTGCTCAAGTATTTTGGGAACTCGCTGAGGCAAATGGTTTCATTTTTTTCCAGGGAAAAGGGGCTGACCGTTTCAGAGCTGGAGGAGCTAAAAAAGATCATTGATGAGGAAATACGAAAACATGAAGACCAGAACCAATAATACCCGAAGCTCTGGTCCGGTCCGATTGACCGGCAGTATACAATTGCTCTCCACCTTGTTTTTGGTCCTCCTTTTATCTGCTTGCCAGTCAGGCAGCCGGGAAAAGGGGGATCGCGATGCAGCATTCCCCGATCTGGTGGCCTACGAAAACGACACCGTATTTACAGTGGTTGCACAGCCTCCTGGTTTTCCGGGCGGCAACGCTGCACGAAATATGTTCCTTCAGGAGCACCTGGAATACCCGCCGGCAGCCTTGGAAGCCGGCGTCGAGGGAACCGTTTTTGCAAGTTTTGTGGTACGGTTTGATGGTCATGTCACCGATGTGGGCATCGTCAGGGGGGTAAGCTATGAGCTGGACAAGGAAGTGCTTCGGGTGCTTGGATCCATGCCTGTTTGGGAACCTGGCAGGCTGGAGGACGGTAATCCTGTAAGCGTCATTTTCCACATGCCTGTCCGTTTTGTTGCCGATGAACAAGCTGTTTCCCAGCGGATCCCGCGTGGAAGAGAAGGGGAGGTGCTGGTCATCATCGGGGAGGAAGTGTTTATCCGTGAAACCGGTCAACGGACCTGGTTTGATGACCTGATCGACCCGGACCAGATTGAAAGCCTTGTCATTATTACAGATGAGGAAGCACTGGAGGCCTATGGCTATGAAACGGTCATATTGATCACCAAAAAGAACTAAAGACGGCCCAGGATCTGGGAAAATATGATCATCATTACCAATGCGATTGGGTACACGGTGGCATAAGCCACGGAGGCCGCATCGGTTGAGGTTTTAGAGTCAGCGGCCGCCAAACCCGGGGTGCTGGTCATGCTCCCCGCAATCACCCCGAGCAAAGTCGCAAAGTTCAGGCGCAGCCAATAGTGACCGGCAAGGGCAGAAATCACCATCGGCACCACGGTGATGGCCATCCCGATCCACATCAGTTTCCACCCATGGGCAGAGAAGGTATCCAGAATGTCAGCACCTGCATGGGTGCCGACAGTGGCCAGAAACATCAATAAACCCAGCTTGCGCAACAATTGGTTTCCCCCGCCAGACATGGACCAGATGATGGGTCCGGTTTTGCCGAGCCTGCTTAGCACGATGGCAGCAATCAGCACACCACCTGTGAGTCCGAGTCTGAAATCGAAGAGTCCGAAAAACGGAAAGCTGATGGCCCCCAGCAAAACTCCGATTAATATGCCAAGGCTGATGGGAAGGAAATCGGTTTCCTTCAGACGTTTTTCGTCATTCCCAAGCAATTTCATCGCCTTGCGCATGCCTTCCTTTTCGCAGGCCAGCAAAACCTTGTCCCCGAATCGCAGGGTGCTGTTCCCTGTCGGACTCAGATCGATGCCGCTGCGGCGGATCCGTGTGACCGTCGCTCCATACCAGGCGGTGAGGTTCAGGGACCGCAGGCTTTTATTGATGACATTTTTGCTGGTAACCAGGACCCAGTTCACCTCATATGCGGCAGCCAGGGGAATTTCCTGGTCAACCGGAGACCCGATCATTAAGCCTGCCTTGTGCAATGCCGATTCTGTCCCGACCACCTTCACCATGTCTCCCATAAACAGGCGGGTGTCCCCGTCCGGGGTGAATGCATCCCCCTCGTGCATGACCCTTGAAATCACGGCCTGGGTCATGCTGCCAATTTCCAGTTCACGGAGGGCCTTTCCATGGATGTTCTTGTTCTCCACACGGAAATGACGGTTGGAAAGCGCCGGATACTCCTCCCGGATCGATTCCAGGTAAAGTGCATCCTCGTTTTTCATCCGGACGCCGAAAACATGTGGCAGCAAGTGAATAATAACAATGGCCAGAACCGCACCGGCAGGGTAGGCCACACCGTAGCCGATGGACGCCAGCGGGGAGCCCGTGCTGTCAATGGCAGCCGCCAGTCCGGGTGTGCTGGTCAGGGCACCATTGAACAATCCGACACTTAAAAAAGGTTCTATGCCGTATATTCTTCCCAGCATCAGACTCAGGCCGGCAGCAGTGGAGACAAGGACGATGCAGACCAGCAGCAGCTGTCTACCCATCTTCTGAAAAGCGTCAAAGAAACCCGGTCCGGCCTGGATGCCAATCGTAAAAATAAAAAACAGCAGTCCGATTGTTTGAAACTGGATGGGAACTACAAAACCATAATGCCCAAGCAACAGGGCCACAAAGATTACTGCGGAAAGATCGAGGGAGAAGCCACGGAAACGGATATTCCCAAACACAATTCCCAGGCTGATGATGAGAAAAAGGACAAAATACCCTTC
>SLSG01000220.1 GCA_007130545.1 Bacteroidales bacterium
TTATCCGAAATTGAAGCAATCCCCGGCCTCAAAAATAAACATTTCATTTACACAATAAGTCAATCGCTTTTTTCATTATCCATTTTGTGTACACATTTAAATATTCTTTATGAGTAAGATGGAAACAAAGGACAGAATCGTACAACTCCTTGAGGACATCGTTGAGAAAGCCCACCACATCAATAACCATCCTGAGAAGGAACTTTGCCTGGAAATTGACCTGGTCATGGAAGACCTGCGGTCGCTTTACCGGCAATATGCCGATATGAAAAAGGCATGCCTGGACCGGCATGTCCGCCATGGATCAGAGATTCCCCCGCCTCCACCGACCCGGGACGAACCGGGCTTGCCGCCGCCTGCCCCTGAGCCGACTGAGGCGCCGCATGCTGAAGAAACCCCCGAGGCGCCGCCTGCCCCTGAGCCGACTGAGGCGCCGCATGCTGAAGAAACCCCCGAGGCGCCGCATGCCACTGCACCACCTAAGGTGCCACCTGCCGGTGAAGCCCCTAAGGCACCGCCTGCCGTGGAAACTCCGCCCCCCCGCCCCCCGATCACACAATCCGGGCCACTGCCGGAGAACAACCTGCAGAAAGTTCCGGGAAACGCCACCAGGTCCATTGGCGAGCAGTTCCCCGTCGATAACAATTCCCTTCACCAGCGCATCTCCAACATGAAGGAGGACAGAAGCATCGGTGCACGCATGCAGCAGCATCCGATCTCCAACATCAAGGATGCCATTGGGGTGAATGAGAAGTTCCTGTTCATCAACGAGCTGTTCAATGGCAATATACAGGCCTATCACGAAGCGATCGCAACCCTGAACAGCCTGGATTCGGTGCATGCGGCATTTGACCATCTGAATGAGCTGAACAAGGACTATAAGTGGGATGCCGAACGATCGGCGGCCACGATTGAAAAACTGGCCAACTTCGTGCAGCGCCGGTACATGAACAAGTGACCCGGGGATAATGGGAAAACTCTTTATCGTACCCAGTCCGATCGGCAACCTGGAGGATATGACACTCCGGGCGATCAGGGTATTGAAGGAGGCTGACCTGATCCTGGCGGAAGATACGCGCACCACGGCCAGGCTGCTTCAGCACTTCGGGATCACCACCCGGATGCATTCACACCACCAGCACAACGAGCACAAGGTCCTGGGACCATTGATTGAAAAACTGCTTGCCGGGCAATCCATGGCAGTGGTAAGCGAAGCTGGTACTCCTGGCATATCCGATCCCGGCTTCCTGCTGGTCAGGGAATGCCTTCGCGCTGGTGTGGAGGTGGAATGCCTTCCCGGGGCCACGGCCTTTGTGCCCGCGCTGGTTTGCTCCGGTCTGCCATGCGACCGGTTCGTCTTTGAAGGCTTTTTGCCGGTGAAGAAAGGACGCCGCTCGCGCCTCGGGCAGCTCGCAGGGGAAACCCGGACAATGGTGTTGTACGAATCCCCTTACCGGCTTGTAAAAACCCTGGGTGAACTGGCAGAAGTATTGGGACCTGAAAGGCCGGCATCGGTCTCACGGGAGATCAGTAAGGTGCACGAGGAACATGTGCGCGGCACATTGCAGGAACTGGCCGTGGTTTTTGGGAAGCGTTCCGCCATTAAAGGGGAGATCACGCTGGTGGTCGGTGGCGGGGAGCCTGCTTAGTCGTTCAGCTTGAGTACGGCCATGAATGCCTGCTGGGGCACCTCTACATTCCCGACCTGGCGCATGCGCTTTTTCCCTTTCTTCTGTTTTTCCAGCAGCTTGCGCTTGCGGGTGATGTCACCGCCATAGCATTTCGCGGTTACGTCCTTTCGGAGGGCCTTTACCGTTTCCCTCGCAATGATCTTGGCGCCGATCGCGGCCTGAATGGCAATGTCGAATTGTTGCCTGGGGATCAACTCCTTCAGCTTTTCACAGATGCGTTTGCCGAACATATAGGCATTGTCCTGGTGGATCAGCGCGGAGAGGGCGTCCACCTGCTCACCGTTCAGCAAAATGTCGAGCTTGACCAATTTTGATGGCTTGTAACCGGTGGGGTGGTAGTCAAAGGAGGCATACCCGCGGGAAATGCTTTTCAGCCTGTCGTAAAAGTCGAAAACGATTTCTGCCAGGGGCATGTCAAAAGTCAGTTCCACCCGGTCGGTGGTCAGGTAAACCTGGTTCTTGACTGTGCCGCGCTTTTCCAGGCACAGCCCCATCACGGCCCCGACGTATTCCGACTTGGTGATGATTTGTCCGTGGATATAGGGCTCTTCAATAATGTCGAGCTCATTCGGACCAGGCATGTCGGAAGGATTGTATACCGCGAAAACCTGCCCCTTTTTGTTGTGCATCCGGTAACCCACGTTGGGAACAGTATTGATGACCACCATGTCAAATTCCCGGTCAAGCCTTTCCTGAACGATCTCCATGTGCAGCATACCAAGGAATCCGCAGCGGAACCCGAATCCCAGGGCCGCGGAAGACTCTGGCTCGAAGGTCAGGGAGGCATCATTGAGCTGAAGCTTTTCCATGGCGGTACGCAGCTCCTCGTAATCATCCGTGTCGACGGGATAAATACCGGCAAACACCATGGGCTTCACGTTTTCAAA
>SLSG01000105.1 GCA_007130545.1 Bacteroidales bacterium
GGCGATTGACAACGCGCAACGGTCTGTAATTTCGGCTGGTTTTGGAATCAGGGACAGACGGTATTTCCTGGACTTCGCCTATGCATATAGTTTCTTTTCCGAGGCCTATGAGCCATATGTGTTAGAAATGCATGGCACAGCATCCCCGCTAATAGACCGTGATTTTTCTGCCAGCACCTTCCGGGTCACCCTGGGCTGGCGGTTTTAAAAGCACACCAACCGCATGGCGTCTGGGCTGGCGGTTTTAATTTTCCACCTGGGTCATGATCTCGTCATCCACCAGGATTCTTCCACAGTACTCACAGACAATGATCTTTTTATGCAGGCGGATATCCAGATGCCGCTGCGGCGGGATCTTGTTAAAGCAGCCCCCGCAGGCATCGCGTTCCACGGGAACGACCGCCAGACCGTTCCTTGCGTTGGAGCGAATTCGTTCATAGGCGTTCAGCAGGCGGTCCTCTATCTGCGCTTTTTGCCCGACTGAGCGTTCCAGCAGCAGCTCTTCCTCCTTCTGTGTTTCCGCAACAATGTCATTCAACTCGGCCTTCTTGGCTTCCAGGTCCTTCGTCCGTTCTTCCAGCTCAGCCTCGACATCCTTTACAGTTTCCTTCTTCAATTCAACCGCGACCCCGAATTCCTTGATCTTTTTTTCTGCCAGCTGTGCCTCCAATGACTGAAATTCAATCTCTTTGGAGAGGGAGTCATACTCCCTGTTGTTACGCACGTTCATCTGCTGTGCCTCATATTTTTTTATCAGCTCAAGGCTGTCGGTGATGGCATTCTTCTTGGAAGATATTTCCGACTCCAGATCCCTGACCTCCCGGTTGAACTTTTCCACGCGGGTAACCAGGCCTTCCACCTCGTCTTCCAGGTCCTGAACTTCCAGGGGCAGTTCACCACGAACGATCCGAATCTTGTCGATCTGGCTGTCAATGGTTTGCAATGAATACAGCGCGATCAGTTTCTTGCGGACGGATTTCTCGATATTCTCTTCGGATGCAACCTCCTGGGGGACTACGGGAGAGCCTTCGGTCCCTGTGCTGGGATTGATCTTCCTGGCATCTTCTTTTGGTTGTTCCTTGGTTTTTGGTTGTTCCTTGGTGCCTTTCTTCGCAGCGGGCTTTTTGGCGGCGGGCTTTTTAGCGGCGGGCTTTTTAGCGGCTGCTTTGGCGGTATTTGCACTTTTGGCCATGACGTTGGGTTTCCTTAATACAATGGGATTTGTTAAAAGTACCTGATCGGATTGGTATTGACCTCCGAAATTAGGAGGGCAAAGTTAATCATTTTTTTGTTAATTATTTCATACAGCAACTCTTTGGTAAACTGCTCGGTCTCATAATGTCCGGCATCGACCAGCAGCAGCCGGTCCTGTGCGTCAAAAAACCGGTGGTATTTCAGGTCAGCCGTTACAAATGCATCGGCACCCGCACCCGCCGCACTATCCAGCAAAAAACTTCCGGAACCGCCACAAATGGCCACCATGCTTACCTGCCGGCCACCCAGGCAGGAATGCCGCAATACGGGGGTTCCCAGCGTTTCCTTCAGCAGAGACAGGAACTCCGGCTCGGTTAAGGGTTTGGGAAGCCAGCCTGCAAGGCCCGCTCCCACCCTGTCAAACGCATTGTCAAGCGGGTATACATCATAGGCAACCTCCTCGTAGGGATGGCTGGACAACAGGGCATTCAGCACTGCATTTTGCAAATACACAGGGAAGATGGTCTCAATCCGGGTCTCGGCTTCCTGGTGGAGCTCTCCGGCTTTGCCCACGAAGGGCTTGCTGGCATCACCCGCCCGAAAGGTCCCTGTCCCTTCGAGATTGTACGAACAGCTGTCATAGTCCCCGATCTGCCCGGCTCCAGCTTCAAACAAAGCCTTCCTGACCGCATCTGAGTGGGTTGCCGGACAAAACGTCACCAGTTTTCTGAGCAGTCTGCTTCCGGCTTGCAACACCCTGGTCCTTTCCAGTCCCAGTTTCCGCGCCAGCATATGGTTGACGCCAAACCCGGCATGGTCCAGGTTGGTATGCACCGACAGTATGGCCATGTCGTTCCGGATGGCTTCGATCAGGATCTTTTCCGTCGGATCGGCTCCGGTGATTCGCTTGATCCCCTTGAAGATCAGCGGATGATGGGATATCACCAGGTCACATTGCTTTTCCCTGGCTTCCTGCATGACCTCCATCGTGACATCCAAACAGACCAGGGCCCGCATGATCTCTTTATCCGGATCCCCAACCTGCAGGCCGGAATTGTCATAGTCTTCCTGAAGGCTGAAAGGAGCCGCCCTGTTCAGGATCTCTATCAGTTCTTTGATTTGCATGGGATTGTTTGCTTGGTTCACCCAAAGATAAAACTATTTAATATCTTTGGGTGATGAGCTGGGCGCGCTTTTTATTGCTACCTGTTGCCCTGGTTTACGGATTGGCTGTATCACTAAGAAACCGCCTTTTCGACTGGGGAATATTGCCGTCGACTGCATTTGACATCCCGGTGATCAGCGTCGGGAACCTCAGTGCCGGGGGCACCGGCAAGACCCCGCATGTGGAATACCTTATCCGACAATTAAAAAACGATTAC
>SLSG01000010.1 GCA_007130545.1 Bacteroidales bacterium
GATTTTCTATGGAACAGCGGGATATTTATATGGTCTTGCAGGGCCATTATCGATGCATTCGAGAAATTCCAGCCCGAGATCAGCTTTGTTTTCCGCGAGGCCATCGGCAAGTACAATACCCCGGAGGAGGAGCCCTACATGGGTACGGCTTATGCCACCTGCAAGAGCATCTCCATTGACTATGCCATCATGGAGAAGGCCGGGAACGTATATGTGTTCATAGCGGACCTGGGGTGGTCAGACCTTGGGACCTGGGGATCCCTCTTCGATGTCCGCCCGAAAGACGCTGAAAATAACGCGGTGATCGGGAAGAATGTCATGCTTTACGACACGGCAAACTGCATCCTGAACATCCCGGAAGACAAGCTCGTGGTCATTCAGGGCCTGGATGATTATATCATTGCAGAGTCGGATAATGTATTGCTGGTATGCCAGAAATCCCAGGAACAACAAATCCGCAAAATAGTGAACGACATTAAGATGAAAAAAGGAGAACAGTTTATTTAGCTGTTGGCTGTTGGCTGTTGGGTATTGGCTGTTGGCTGTTAGCTGTTGGCCAATGTCCAATATCCAATACCCAATGTCCAATAACCAATAACCAATAACCAATACCCAATACCCAATACCCAATACCCAATAACCAATAACCAACAACCAATGAAGAAAAAACTACTACTACTGCTTGTGCTGGCCATCCTGGTCCCACGTTCGTTTGTAAAAGCCGACGAGGGCATGTGGCTGCCTTTTATGATCGATGACGCCCTGTTTTCCCAGATGCAGGAAATGGGGTTGAACCTGACGCGTGACCAGATATTCAGTTTCACCGAATCCAGCATTAAGGATGCCATTGTCCATTTTGGAGGGGGCTGCACCGCCGAGATTATCTCTGACATGGGACTGGTGCTTACCAATCACCATTGTGGCTATGGTCGCATACAGGCATTGAGTTCCGTGGAGAACGACCTGCTTACCAACGGATTTTGGGCCACCGGCCTGGAGGATGAGCTGCCCAGCCCGGGCCTGTTTGTCCGGTTCCTGGTTCAGGCAAGGGATGTAACAGACGAAATTGCTGTCCAGCTGACTCCGGACATGACAGAAGCGGAAAGAGAGGAGGCCATTCGCCTGAAAAGCAGTGAGATTGCTTCCGGCGCCACCGAAGGGACCCATTACACAGCCAATGTGCGGCCCATGTTTGCGGGCAATGAGTTCTTCCTGTTCGTTTACGAAACCTTTAATGATGTGCGCCTGGTAGGCACTCCCCCCGAGTCGATCGGTGCTTATGGCGGAGACACCGACAACTGGATGTGGCCGCGCCAAACAGGCGATTTTGCCCTTTTCCGGGTGTATACCGCTCCCGACGGCAGTCCGGCAAATTACAGTCCCGAAAACATCCCGCTCAGGCCCCGCCACCACCTGCCGGTTTCCCTCAGGGGTGTGACGGAGGGCGATTTTGCGATGATCCTGGGTTATCCCGGGCGCACCAACCGCTACCTGACCTCCCACGGCATTGAGTTCAACCTGGAGAACATGTACCAGGTGCGCATCGATATCCGCCGCAAAAAGCTCGACATCATCGAACAGGCCATGGCGGAAAGCGACGAAATCCGGATCAAATATGCCTCCAAGCAATCGGGAATCGCAAACTACTGGAAAAATTTCATCGGCATGAGCCAGAGCCTCAAAAGGCTGGATGTGGCCGGATCCAAGCGCAAGCTGGAAGAGGAATTTATGCAATGGGTGGCACAGGACCCGGTCCGCCAGCAGGAATACGGCGAGGTGATGGATATGTATGAGCGGGCCTATGCCGGTTACCGGCAGTTCAACTCCCAGAACTTTGTGTTTGCCGAGGCCATGGCCAGTGGACCCGACATGCTGCGGATCGCGAACGGATTTGACCGCCTGCTGACCATGCTGCAGGGCAAACAGCAGGGAGAGGAGATGGACAGGGAGGTCCGCAACCTCAGGAACCTGGTGGAAAGAACGTACCGCAATTACGACCAGGAAGTGGATCAGCAGCTGTGGGCTGCCATGTTCAGGGTGTATTACCAGCGCCTCCCCCAGGAGAACCTGCCGGATATCTTCCAGGAGATTGCCAGGAAGCACCGGAACGACTTTGACCGGTATGCGGATGATGTGTACAAGAATTCCATTTTCGCCAGCCAGGAGCGGGCGCTGAGGTTCCTTGACAGACCTACGGCCCGCGCCCTGCAAAATGACCCGGCCTTCCAGGCTGCCCGTTCGGTTTACGGGAACATTGCGGAGGTAACGCCGCGTATCCAGGAATACGATGTGCTGGTGAGCCGTGCCGAGCGGCTGTTCATAAAAGGCCTGCGCGAGATGATGCCGGAAAAGTCCTTCTATCCCGATGCGAACTCCACGATGCGTTTCACATATGGCAGTGTGGACGGGTACCGCCCGGCCGATGCCGTATATTTCGACTACAAGACCACCCTGACCGGGGTGATGGAGAAGGAAGACCCGAACCACCACGAGTTCATCGTGGAGGAAAAGCTAAAACAGCTTTATCTGGACAAGGACTACGGCCGGTATGGGACC
>SLSG01000045.1 GCA_007130545.1 Bacteroidales bacterium
ACACCATAACCGATCAATACGAATTCCTGCAGCAGGGCAATGTCTTCTGCAAGTCTGAAATTCAAGGTAACCGTTTGGCCGGCACCTACGGTGATGGTCTGGGTCTGTGAGGTGTATCCGATAAAGGTTGACACAAGCGTGACTTCGCCTGCAGGAACAACCAGTGTATACCGGCCGTTGATGTCGGTCATGGCACCCATGGTGGTGCCCTGAATAATCACATTGGCTCCAGGCAAAGTTTCCCCGGTTTGACGGTCCCGTACAACACCGGTCACAGTGCCACTCTGCGCGTATACTGCTGAAATGGACAAAAGCGTCAGCAGTAGCGGCAGGATCTTTCTAATTATTTTTGTCATACTTCCGAAGATTAGGTTTGGATTGGTTAATCTATTGTTACAAAAATATCAAATTTTTGTTAAGAAAATTGGTTTTTCTGCATTGATTATCAGTTTTTTCCGTAGATAAAACCCGCAAACGTTCCCGCAAACGTTTGCGTACTATTTTAACAAAAACCTCCAGCTTATTGTTTGCCGGGTTCTAACAGGCAGAAACAAAACGTTTGCCCGGGCCAATATGGTATGGAGGCATGCTGGAATTTTGTATATTTAGGCCTTGCTTTACCACCACAGCTTCTTCGACTATGAAACCCCATCCGGCCTCCATCAGTGACATTGCGAAAGCCCTCGGGGTTGCTCCTTCCACTGTATCCAGGGCATTGAGAGACCATCCGGACATCAGTCCCGCAACGCGAAACCGGGTCAAGGAATTCGCCGCAAGGGTGAATTACCGGCCCAACGCCCTGGCCCTGGGTCTGAAGCACCAGCGGTCGATGACCATCGGGATCGTCATCCCGGAGCTGGTCCATTTCTTTTTTTCCAGTGTTTTAAGCGGGATAGAGGAGGTGGCCTACAGCAAGGGGTACCGGGTGATGATCTGCCAGTCGGCAGACGATCTGAAAAGGGAGGCGCTGAACGTGCAGGCTTTGTTGGACCACCAGGTGGATGGCATGCTGATAAGCATCAGTAAATCGACGGTCGAGTACGGCCACTTGTTCCGGATCGTTGATAGGGAGATCCCGGTCGTGTTCTTTGACCGGGTTTGTGATGAGATCGATTCAGACCGGGTACTGACCGATGATTTTGAAGCCGCAAGGGCGATTACCTCGCACTTGCTGCAGGGGTCCAGAAAGCGGATCCTGCATCTGGCCGCCCCCCAGCACCTGGCCATTGGCCGTGAACGTTACCATGGGTATTTACGTGCCTTACAGGACCATGAAGCCGATACAGCGGATGAACTGGTGATACATTGCGACACACCCGACAAGGTAAGGGAGCTTAGGGAGCATATCCTGAATCTTGCCCCATCCATTGACGGGGTGTTTGCAGTGAATGACATCACCGCAATCACGGCCATGCATCTGTTGCAGGATGCGGGATATGCGGTGCCCGAACAGATTGGCATTGCAGGCTTCGGAGATGATCCCATATCGGGAATGATCCGTCCGGGGCTTACCACGGTGGAGCAGAAAGGCTATGACATGGGCAAGTCGGCCGTCACCATGCTGCTGGAACGCCTTGAACTTCCCGAAAAGGAAGTACCTTCCCGTTTGGAGGTATTCCCGGCCACCCTGAAAATCCGTGATTCCAGCAGGAAACCCTGACCAGCAGGAAAATTTAACCAGCAGGAAAACCAGCAGAAAGCCTCAAACCAGCAAGAACCCTCAGGCCAGCATCTTTTTAAACCAGCACCTTCCCCTTCATGGCCGGGGGGATCTCCAGCCCCATCATATGCAGGATGGTCGGGGCCAGATCTGACAGTCTCCCCGCCTGGATCTCCCGGAACGTATCGTCGATCAGCCAGCAGGGAACCGGGTTGGTGGTATGGGCGGTGTTGGGCGAGCCATCCCCGTTGATGGCAAAGTCCGCATTCCCATGATCTGCCGTGATGAAGAGGGAGTATCCATTTTCCACCGCAGCCTTTACGACCTCCTCCAGGCATTTGTCCACCGTCTCCAAGGCCTCCTTTATGGCCTCAAGCACTCCGGTATGGCCCACCATATCGGCATTGGCGAAATTCAGGCAAATAAAGTCAAAGTTTTTTTCGCGGATCTGTGCGATGACCGCATCCTTTACCTCGGGCGCGCTCATGGCCGGCTGAAGGTCATAGGTGGCCACCTTGGGCGAGGAAATCATCACCCGCTCTTCCCCTTCAAAAACGCCCTCGCGGCCGCCTGAAAAGAAAAAGGTGACGTGGGGGTATTTCTCCGTCTCGGCAATGCGTAGCTGGGTCTTGCCATTTTTGGAAAGTACCTCTCCCATCGTGTCCTTCAGGTCTTCTTTGTCGAAGCCGATATGGACCCCCCTGAACGACTCATCGTAACGGGTCATGGTCACATAATGCAGCGGGATGGTTTTCATTCCATGCTCCGGCATGTCTTTCTGGGTCAGGACCGTGGTCATTTCCCTCAGCCTGTCGGTGCGGAAATTAAAGCAGATCACCACATCGTCTGCCTCAATGGTGGCCAGGGGCTTGCTATCCCT
>SLSG01000204.1 GCA_007130545.1 Bacteroidales bacterium
GCGGCAGTGTCCACCTCTTCCCATTCCGAACAGAGAAGTTAAGCCTGCCCGCGCAGATGGTACTGGGTTCACACCTGGGAGAGTATGTCGTTGCCTGAAACTTTTTCAAGGGGCCTTCCCATAAGCGGGGAGGTCCTTTTTTTATGCCCCCAGAACATATGGGCCTTAGCGCCAGGAGTCATGGTCTGCCTGCGGGCCATGGCTTGGAGCGGATAAATTTTCCGTAAGGAAAATATGAGGTTAGCGGAAAGCCATGGCCGGCAGGCAATGTTTGGCAGCGCGAAGGGCATATGGGTCAGCGCAACCTTGAACAAAATGATTATTTTTGTTTTATACAATGGACAGAAACCAGATGCCGGCCATTAATGAAATGGCCGCTGCCGGATTAGAACCAAATGAAGAACAGAGGCAAATGTTGACCAGAACCAAATGAAGAACCAGTACAAGGCAAGTATAGATTTCACTTCCGGCCTGCTGCGTGTCCTTGCGATTGCGGGATGCATGACCCTGGCAGTCTATACCACTTACGGCAGTCCGGCAAATGAAAGACCGCTTTCAACTGAAAATGAGGTGATCGGACGGGTGCATGTGGAAGCTCCCGCTACAGCCGGTAACTTCAGGGTAGCTGTTTACCCCGGGCATGGGGAGCTCCCCGCAGATCCTTCCTTTGTCCTCACCCCCACAGAAGAAGGTGTGTTCAGCTTTGTGACCGGGGAAGGGGAAACGGGCCCTTTCATACTGGAAGTGACAGGTACATCAGGGACCGGAAGGCTTTTTGTCTCTCCCGAATCAGCTGGTGACACCATTCATGTAACCTACCCGGTGGTGGAGGAGATCGTTTTCCTCCATACCAACGACCACCATTTTGATATCAATATGCTGGAGGAGTTTACGGAAAGGGTGCAAATGATCAGGGAGTATTACACGGATGTATTCCTGTTCGACGCAGGCGATGTGTTCGTCAGGCATCCCCACCGCTGGGTGGAGAACGGGGTGCTGATGGGTAATCCCGAATGGTACGCAGAAAGGGCAAAGCGCATTATCCGGACCATGAATGCGCTGGGTTACGATGCCCTTACGCCGGGGAACCATGAGTTCGACTATGTGGAAAACCATACCCGGGCAGCACTTGAGATTGCCGATTTCCCGATCCTGTCAGCCAATGTGGACGTACATACAACACAAATGCCGGTTCCGGAGAGCCATGCGGTATTTTACACAAAGACAGGGAGAAGAATTGCTGTGCTTGGACTTTCGGTGGTTAGTGGCAGCAAGGAGGGGATCCATATGAACCCAATCAATGCCACGGCGGCAGATTTCATGTTTTTGCGTGAAGGGTCGGATGTGTTTGTGGCGCTGACTCATATCGGACTGGAAAACGATGTGGCCCTGGCAGAGGATTTTCCGCAGATCGATGTCATCATCGGTGGACACTCCCACCATATGATAGAGGAGGCCGTGCTGGTAAACGGGGTGCTCGTGGCACAGGCCGGGGGCAACCAGCATGTGGTTTCTGACGAACACCCGGTATATCTGGGCAAGGTGATTGTGCGTCTGGTAAATGGCGTGCTTGCGCAGAAAAGCGGACTTGTGCTCTTTATTTCCGAATAAACCAAATTTTTGCTACATGAAGCGTATCATCTTATTTGTGCTGTCCGCACTGCTGTTCAGTGCCTGTGCATCTTCTACCCGGCTAATGCAGCGGGGCAGTTATGACGCTGCCATTGACAAGTCAGTCAGGAAACTCCTCAGAAACCCGGGCAATGAAAAAGAAGCCCTGGTTCTTGAACGGGCTTTCAATATTGCCAACGAGCAGAACCTGGAACGTATCCGGTTCCTGAAGCGGGAGGGCAATCCCCGTAGCATGCCGGAGATCGTAAACCTTTATTCCCGGATGAAGGACCGACAAACCCGGGTACGAGCCGTTACCCCTATACGGGTGGGGGGACGCAGCGTGGAATTCCCATACGTCGATTATGATGAGGAGATCATCTCGGCCCGCAGCGGGGCTGCGGCCTTTCATTATGAGCTGGCCACACAGCTGCTCGACAGGCAGGAGAAATCCGCCTATCGCGAAGCCTACTCCAACCTGCTGCAGGTCATGGAGTACGGGGGAGACTACCTGAATGCCCGGGAGCTGGCCGACTACGCCAGGGAGAGCGGGATCAGCAGGGCCTTGGTCACCGTAAGCAACCACACCCACCTGAATTTACCAAAGGAATTTGTTGACCAGCTGCTGATTATCGACACCCGGCGCATGGACAACCAATGGGTGGAGTTTTATTATCAGGACCTGGACGAAACCCAGTATTTCGACTATTTCATCGTCGTGAACCTGCGCATGATCAACATCTCCCCCGACAGGGTCACGGAACGGGACCAGATGGTCAAGAAGAAGATAGAGGATGGGTTCGATTATGCCCTGGATGAAAGGGGGAATGTCAAAAAGGATTCCCTCGGAAACGACATCAGGATCCCCCGCATGAAGGAGGTTTCCTGCGCTCTGATAGAGACCCTTCAACAGAAGTCAGCACTGATAGAAGGGGATGTGGAATTTCTTTCGGAACAGCCCAGGAGATTGCTCAAGCGCGAACCCATCGGTGCTTCCACAAGCTTTGAGCACCGATCTGCCAGGGCGATCGGGGATGTCAGGGCACTGGACGAGAATGCCCGCAAGCTGATCGACCTGAAACCACTGCCTTTCCCGACAGAGGGGGAGATGGTCCTTCGCACCGCCGACAGTTTCCGACTGGCCATAGCCGATGCCATCCGCAAAAACAGGCGGATCATCCAGTAACGCCTTTCCAATCCAAAAACAAACAATCCAAAAACAAACCAACAACAATGCTTTTCAATGTCCGGAAAAAGTAAAAAAAATGCCGTGCTGCTGGCCATCAGGACTTATGGCATAATTACCATCGGATTGTTCCTGAATGCCCTTGCGTGGACTGCTTTTCTGATCCCTTCGCAGATTGTCGGAGGGGGCGTTACGGGTGCCGGCGCCCTGGTGTTTTTCGCCAGTGGAATCCCGGTGGCAGTTACCTTTTTGGTGATCAATGCCATTTTGCTGGTCTTTGGCATCAAGAACCTGGGTTTTGCGTTCGGAATAAAAACCATATACGGCGTCGTGGTGCTGTCTGTCTTTCTTGCAATACTGCAGCCGCTCATCACCGAGCCGGTGGTTCCGGAACGGTTCATGGCAGCCATCATCGGCGGGATCCTGGGCGGTGCGAGCGTGGGACTGGTTTTCACGCAGGGTGGCAGCACCGGGGGTACAGACATCATTGCGATGATCATCAACAAATACCGCAATATCAGCCATGGCAGGCTAATCCTGCTGATGGACGTGGTGATTATCTCTTCTTCCTGGTTCCTGTTTCGCTCACTGGAGGTAATGGTTTACGGCTATGTGACCATGGCTGTGGGATCCTACTCTATCGATATGCTGCTGATGGGTCACCGCAGAAGCGTTCAGCTGTTCATATTTTCCAAAAAACCCGACCTGATCGCACAGCGCATAGCCAATGACATCGGACGGGGCGTGACCCTGCTACAGGGCAAGGGCTGGTACTCCAAGGAGGATGCCCAGGTACTGGTGGTGGTGGTAAGACGGTATGAAACGTCATCGGTGTTCCGTGCCATTAAGGAGATTGACCCGGAAGCCTTTATCTCTGTGGCCAATGTGATGGGGGTATACGGACAGGGTTTTGATCCGATCAAGTACTGACGGGCACGGAGCAATCCCTCATTTATTCGTATTTTCGCTTTAAGAAACCAATAATCAATACAAACATAATGGGAAAAGTATTAGGACAATTGGAACCCCAAAGGGTATGGGAATTATTTGAAGACATCTGCCAGGTGCCAAGACCCTCTAAGAAAGAGGAGAAAATACTGGCCTACCTCTGTGATTTTGCAAAGGAACGGTCTCTGACATACCGGCAGGACAAGCTCAAGAACCTGGTGATCGAAAAACCCGCCACGAAAGGGTACGAACACTTTCCCACCGTGGTTCTGCAAAGCCATGTGGATATGGTCTGTGAAAAGAACTCGGGGGTAGAGCACAATTTCGATACAGATCCCATCAGGCCTTTGATTACGGATGGCTGGGTCAAAGCCGATGGAACTACCCTGGGTGCCGATGACGGCATCGGCATGGCGGTGCAGCTGGCCATCCTGGACTCCAACGTCATTGAACATGGTCCAATTGAATGCCTGTTCACGGTGGATGAGGAAACGGGACTTACAGGGGCATTCGGACTCGAAAAGGATTTTCTGAATGGCCGCATCCTGCTCAATCTTGACTCAGAGGACGACGGGGAGCTGTTTATTGGCTGCGCCGGCGGAATCGACACCATGGTGACTTTCCCCTATGAGCAGGTCAGTGCGGAGGCCGACCATATTGCTTACCGCATCTCTGTCACGGGACTACTGGGCGGACATTCCGGGGACGACATCCATAAAGGGCGCGGAAACGCCAACAAGGTACTGAACCGCCTGCTGTGGAACTTCGACAAGATGTACGAGGTGCGCCTGGCCGAGATCAAGGGTGGCAACCTGCGCAACGCCATTGCCAGGGAGGCCTTTGCCACAGTGACGGTGCCCCGCCGGTATAAAATGGACTTTCTGGACCTTTTCAAAACGCTTTCTTCCCAGATCAGGGCGGAAATGAAGACCAATGAGCCGGATCTGGATATTTCCGTCGCAGAAGCGGTAATGCCGCAGTTTTTGGTGGACTATGGTACACAGTCAAACCTGTTGAATGCCCTTTACGCCTGTCCGCATGGGGTGATGGCCATGTCGCCTGATATAGTCGGACTTGTGGAGACCTCTACGAACCTGGCATCGGTTTCGATGACCCCGAAGGAGATCATCATCGCTACCAGCCAGCGCAGCTCACTGGATTCCGGGAAAAGGGACGTAGCAGACATGGTGGCCAGTGTTTTCCTGCTGGCCGGGGCCAAGGTCCGCCATGGAGACGGCTATCCTGGATGGACGCCCAATATGGACTCGAAGATTCTGGCCGTAATGAAAAAGGCCTATGCCGGTCTGTTCGGCGAAGAGCCAAAAGTGCTGGCCATTCATGCGGGATTGGAATGCGGACTGATCGGAGAAAAATATCCGGGGATGGATATGATCTCCTATGGACCCACGATCAAGGGGGCGCATTCTCCAGATGAACGGATAGAGATCAGTACCGTAGAGAAATTCTGGGACCTGACCCTGGAGGTGCTGAAAAGGGTCGGAAATTAATTCTCTCCCAGCTTAAGCTCCATCTGGAAGACAGCTTCCAGTTCTTGTCGCAAGGCTGTTTTCACCTCCTCCATGTCAAACTTCTTTTTCAGCTCGGCCTGCATCGAGGTGGCCTTTTTGTCGGTGAACCCGCAGGGGTTGATCAGCTCAAAATAGCTCAAATCGCTGTTTACGTTAAAAGCGAAGCCATGCATGGTCACCCACCGGCTGCTGCGTATGCCGATCGCACAGATCTTGCGGGCCTTGCCGGGAAGTTCGGCATCCAGCCATACCCCCGAGGCCCCTTTCAGGCGTTCCCCCCTTAGTCCGTACCTGGCAATGGTGCGGATCACCGCTTCTTCCAGGTTTGCCACATAGAGGTGGATGTCCGGAGAAAAATTGTCCAGGTCCAGTATCGGATAGCCCACAATCTGTCCCGGACCGTGGTAGGTGATGTCGCCCCCGCGGTTGATCTTGTAAAAAGTGGCCTGCTTGTTCTGCAGCTGTACCATGTCTGCCAGCAGGTTGTTCTCGGAACCGTTCTTTCCCAGGGTATACACATGGGGGTGCTCGCAAAAAAGCAGGTAGTTTTGGGTGGTTTCCTGCTGGTCTTCAGGCAGGTTGCGGTTCTTCATCTTGCGGTCAATGATCCCCTGGAATAATTCCTCCTGCTGGTCCCAGGCCTCCTTGTAGTCAATGACGCCCATGTCCTGGAACCGGACGGTTCTGTTGGGTGCTGGCATGCTTGTTTTTTTTACAAAAATACATAATTGCGCCAAATCCGTAACTTTGCATTGTACAAGACATCCCCATCCGACGAAAACAATGAAAGAAAACATGCCCGTTGAGATCATGGCCCCGGTGGGGTCTTACGAGTCGCTATCAGCTGCTTTGCAGGCCGGCGCAGGCTCGGTCTACTTCGGGGTGGGCAAATTGAATATGCGGGCCCGGTCCTCGCAGAACTTCACCCATGACGATCTTGCAAATATTGTGGAGATTTGCCGCCGGCAGGGTGTCCGTACGTACCTGACGCTCAATACCATCATTTATGATGAGGAGCTGGAGGAGGTGAGGCGAACAATAGATGCGGCAAAAGAAGCGGGGATTACAGCCATTATCGCTTCTGATATTTCGGTTATGGAGTATGCCCGGGCAAAAGGGGTGGAAATACATATTTCCACCCAGTGCAATATCACCAATTTGGAAGCGGTCAGGTTTTATGCCCGCTATGCGGATGTGGTCGTGACGGCCCGTGAGCTTACGCTGGATCAGGTGCACCGGATTGTGCAGGGGATCGAAAAGGAAAATATCTGTGGCCCGTCCGGAAAGCCCGTGCAGGTCGAACTGTTTGTGCACGGGGCATTGTGCATGGCCGTGAGCGGGAAGTGCTACCTGAGCCTGGATACCATGAACCATTCCGCCAACCGGGGATCCTGCCTGCAGCTTTGCCGGCGGTCCTACCTGGTAACCGACAAGGAGGAGGGATTTGAATATGAGGTGGATAACCAGTACATCATGTCGCCGAAGGACCTTTGTACGATTGGTTTCATCGACAAGATCATCGATGCGGGGGTGCGGGTGTTCAAGATCGAGGGGCGCGGTCGGGGACCCGAATATGTGAAGGCGGTAACCGCTTGTTACCGGGAGGCTGCCCTCGCGGTGGCGGATGGCAGCTTTTCAGCGGAAAAGGTGGAATCCTGGACCCGGCGCCTGCGAAGTGTATTCAACAGGGGGTTTTGGGATGGCTATTATTTGGGCCGGACCATGGGGGAGTGGTCGGAACGTTACGGCTCCCAGGCCACCAGGAAGAAACAATACATCGGAAAGGTGACCAATTACTTTTCCAGGTTGCAGGTGGCCGAGGTGAAAATGGAGTCGCATGCGCTGCAGCTTGACGAGGCGGTCCTGGTCACGGGTCCCACTACGGGCGTGCTGGAATTCAATGCCTCAGAGATCCGGGTTGAGGAAAAGCCGGTGACGGTCACCCGCAAGGGGGAATACTGCTCCATCCCGGTCCCCGATATCGTCAGGAGGGGGGACAAGGTGTTCCGGGTATATGAGGTGAAGGAGAAGTTCTGATTCCCTCAGGAAGGTCTGATCCCCTCAGGAAAAAAATTAAAGAGGCTGCCCCGGGTTTTGGGACAGCCTCTTTGGCTTTTTTTCAAGGCCTTTGACTGAGGGCTTTACTGTGCCGTCAATTTATAGGTCCGATTCGACAGGTTCACCTCGATCAGGTAGGAGCCGGTATTTGGCGGGGCAGGAATGTCCGGTGGGTCGGGTACGCTTTCCGTTTCACGGAAAACCAGGTTGCCGGATTCCCAGGTGCCGTCCTCATCCCTTCCGTACTGCGGAGCCCATTGTCCGGGCACCTCGAAGAACTTAAAGGCCTCTCCGGCTGTCAGCGTGGTGACGATGCTGAACTTCCCGGGTGCTTCCCTGGTCATGGGCAGTCCTGCGGTATTGTCCCAACCTGCAGTGGTGGCGCTTCCAAGCACGTAAAGAACCTCGGTTGCTTTCTTGATTGAATAGGTCAGGTTGGCCGTGTCAGCCACCACGCGGTAGTCCCCGACCGCCAGGTCGGTGATTAAGATCGGGTTGGGGTCAGGCACGTCTTCGGTCGGACGATAGGCCAACAGTCCCTCAGCTGATGTGCCGCCAGGCTGGGCACCCCATTGCGGGGCCCACTGCCCCAGTACAGAGATGAATTTTACCATATCGCCGTCTGCACGCAGCCGGGCCACAAGGGCGAACTTGCCCTCTTCCATCGGGTACATTTCGAGGGCTGCCGTGTTGTTCCAGCCGGCTGCTGTGCCACTGCCCAGCATATAGATCGGCTTGACATACACAAAGTCCTCATAGGGGGTAAACCCAAGCGTGACCATCGGGGAATAGGCATAGGTATAGTCGGATGCCCGGGAGAGGTAAGAGAAGACACGGTAGACCAGCTGGACCTCTTCCCCGGCAGGGATATCCATGTTCAGCAGTCTTTGGTTCACAGCCCCAACGGTGGTCTCGTATGAAGTGGCTGAGGTGTTGGCCAGGTCGACCGGGTTGGCAAAATTATTGCCTGCGCGGTCCATTTGCAGCAGGTACCTGACATCAGCCAAATTGGCCAGTCCGTAAGATGCAGGGGACCATTCGATGACCAGCGGCTCATCTTCCATTTCCTGGGAGAGGACCACATAGCTCCCGTCTGCAGGAGAGATGATCTGGGGCGCCACGGTCTGGGACATGTCCAGCACCGGGTTATCTATTTCCTCGCAGGACTGCAGGAGGCTTGCCCCAAAGAATAAGGCGAGGATGATTGCAAATTTTTTCATATGTCGCATGGTTTTATTTTAGTAACCTGGGTTTTGTGTCAGATTGGGGTTGGCAGTTACATCTGATGCCGGGAGCGGAAACAGGTTGTACCGCTGATTGGTTTCCAGTCCGTCTCTCGAGTTGCCCTTCCAGGGCCATACATAGCCCGTATTGCCTGCAAACTTGCCGAAGCGGATCAAGTCGGTGCGGCGATGTGCCTCCCAGAAGAGTTCCCTGGCACGTTCAGCCAGAATGAAATCCAGTGTCAGCTGACCGGCGGTGATGTTCCCGGAGGAATTCCCATAAGCCCTTTCGCGGATCTGGTTCACATACTGCAGGGCCTGACCGGCATCCCCGCCGGTACCGCCACGCAGCACGGCTTCGGCATACATCAGGTAGGCATCCGCGAGGCGGAACATCGGAAAGTCCGTATCCGGGAAAGCCAGGTTGCTGCCCACGTTTCCGTCGCGGGTGATGTTGGTGAACTTAGTGGAGGCATAGCCATGTGTGAATTCCGACAGGTTCTCGATCTCCAGTTCCTGACCCTCGGTAAAGAAGAGGGCCCTTGGGTCTCCTGAAGGATAGAGGTTGACCACGCTCTTGGTGGTGCGCAATCCGCCCCATCCCCCGTCCACTCCGTAGGTGGCCGCATTCATGGCCCCGCCGATCTGGGCATGGATGATAAAGCTGGTCCCCCCGTAGGTCTGGGTGTTGATCCCGTGGTAAGGGACGCGGAAGATGATCTCATCGGTGCTCAAGTGGTTGTCGGCATTGAACAGGTGCCTGAAGTTTGGCTGCAGCGTGAAACCCGCATTGATGATCTGGTTGCAGTAAGTGATGGTCTCGGTATACTTCGGCTGTCCGGTGTATACTTCTGCATTCAGGTAAAGCTTGGCCAGCAGCATCCAGGCAGCGGCCCGGTCGGCACGCCCATAATGGTTGGCGGCTCTTGGCTCGGCCAGCATCGGGATAATTTCCAGCAGCTCGGATTCAATGTAGTTAAACAGGCTGGTGCGGTCGGTCTGCTCGGGAAGGAAGGCCCCGATGGGATCTTCTTCCGTCACAAAGGGCACGTTCCCGAAAATATCCAGCGCATGCCAGTAACTCAGGGCCCTCAGGAAACGGGCTTCTGCCCGGTACATCTCCACTTCCTGACGAAGCTGTCCCGTCACCCCACGGTCATCCAGCACATTGCCTGCCGTCTGGCGGATGTACTCATTGGCCAGCGAGATCTGGTAAAATATGCGATAATACATGGCGGCGACGAACACATCGGTCGTGGTCCATGACTGGTATACGAAGTCTTTGATGGTCTGGTCGTCCCAGCCGATTACGGCCTCATCTGTGGAGAGGGTCTGGTGGTACCAGAGTCCGCGCAGGTACTGACCGAAACCTTCGTCTATGCCGCTGATGTCGCCCATGCCCGCAGGTCCTTGTTGACCGGAAACGGCCAGCCCGGCATACACCTTGGCCAGGATTTGCTGGTAAGCGGCGGGATCGTTGAACACATCTGCAGCGGTTACCTCACTGTCATCCAGCGGCACCGTGTCGAGGTCCTTCAGACAGGAAGAAAACGCAAAGAGGAACCCTGCAAATAAAATGGATAATATGGCTGTTTTTTTCATAGTTGTTCTCTTTAAAATTTTCTAAAA
>SLSG01000224.1 GCA_007130545.1 Bacteroidales bacterium
CATACCGCAGCATGCTGGAGATCGGTTGCGGAACGGGCCTGGACCTGCTGCATTTTGGCGAGACCCATCCCGGAGTCCGGATTGCAGGGATTGATATTTCCGTAGGGATGCACCAGATCGCTAAGGACCGCATCCAGCGTGAGAAATTAACCAATGTGAAGGTTGAAAAAGCGGGTGTTGACGAAGTCGAAGCGCTCTTCGGACGCAATCAATTCGATATGGTGTATGTGTTTTTTGGAGCCCTGAATACGGTGAAGAACCTTCGGGCTGCAGCAAATGCCCTTGACAGGGTGGTAGTCCCCGGCGGCGTGCTGGTACTTTCTTTTGTAAACAGGCACTACATTGCCGGAATGCTCATAGAGCTAATCAAGTTGAGATTCAGGTCTGCTTTTTCAAGGCTGAAGCCAGAATGGGGCGGGTATTCCCCCGCAAGGCACCTGCCAAGCCGTTGTTACACTCCCGCGGAGATCAATAAAGCCTTTCATGCCTTTGAATTAAAGAAAAGGAAAGGGTACAGCATTCTTCATCCCGCCTGGTATTACCACCGGCTGAATCACCTGACCAGAAGATTCAGCCGCTATCTTTGGAAAGCAGATATGGCCTTGAACAAAACCCCTGTATGGCAATTCGGGGAGTATGCTTTATTTGTCTTTCAGAAGCCGGATGACTTCCGTCAGTAGGTCCTTCACATCGGCATAATCGATGTCAGCTTTCATGTGAATATCCCCAAAGTAGGTTCCCATGGGTATTGATGCGGTCAGTGCGTGGGCAATTGTATGACCATACCTCTTACGTAAACGGTCAAACGGCATAAACTCCCTTTCGGTTTCGAGCATTCCGGCCAGGATGCCGGAGAACTCAACCTGGGGTAAGGGTTCACAGGCAAAGATATTCAGGTCCTGCCCTTTCATGCCATACCTGCTCAGGGCATTAATCATGGAGGCACAATCGTCCAGGTGTACCAAAGACATCATTTGGCTCCCATCACCGTAACACGGAACCTTGCCCGTAATTCTGTAATGATCCCAGAAAAATTTTCTAAACCAGGACCCAGGTCCCACAATCCATCCCGGACGCGCAAACCTGATATCAAGCCTCCCGGCTGCCCGGGCTTCCAGCCAGGGTTTTTCCGCCTGAATGTAAAAGCGGGCGAAAGACGCTGGCGTCAATGCAGCGTCCTCGAATACAGGTTCATTGGTAGTCCGGTTGCCATACATCAGTGATCCGGAAACATATACCACAACCGGTGGACTGGTAAGACCAGCGAGAAAATCAATTATCTGTGTGTTCAGTTTCTTCCCCCGGTAAGCGGCAATTGTGCGGCCAATCCAATTGCTTCCAGCAGGCCTGGCAAGGTGGAATACCACATCGGGGGGAAACCGCTTAAACCAATAAGGATCCATACCGGACAATCCGCCTGAAAATGTGTGGTATCTCTCAAGCTCTTGGTAGGGCGTGTTTTTGTGAAGCAGCAAGTGCAGGCGATTCGCTTTATCACCTGACAGATGCCTCACCAATGCAGACCCAATAAACCCGGTAGCACCGAAAACCCAGACGTTTCGCTCCTTTTTCATTGGCGGAAATTTATTTTCCACCCAGATCGGGATCAATGCGGATACCCGTTTGCACTTCGAAGGCAGTTAGCCTGTTAGCAAATTTCTCCAGGATGGTATATTGATGTCTGTTTGGCAAGAATCTCAGCTCCCGTTTATCAAGCCGAAAGCATCTGTTGAATGATTCCTCATCCAGGGAACGATATTTTCTTTTGATATACTTCCTCGAAGCGGTCATCAGGTAATTGTCAAGCCGATCACCCAAACCGTTGTCCATCAACCATTCCAGAAAGCGTTTCGCCAATGGCATGGCATTGAATGCATGTGTATCCTTTTGCCGGAAAACAGGATAATATTGCCTGGCCCAGGTATTGGCGCGGATAAATTCATGGTACAATGGCAAATTGTACATAGGTAGTAGAAAAAGCACCTCCGTGGCGGTGAAGCGGTTCTGCTCACTGATATATAGATGTTTGGCGTCAATGAAATAATTGATGCAGAAGTTTTTGAAGGAGTTGAAAAGAAAAATCTTCTTGAAGAGGGTTAGCATTGACCTGGCGACCCAGATACGCCCCGGATCAGTCACGATGAAGTAGTCAATATCGTCTTTTTCGCTAAGGTATCCCTTGGATATGGAGCCGGATAAAAATACGCCGCGGACAAAGGGGAACCAGGAGATAATCCGGGAATATCTCCTGGCAGTTTTCATCCTCTTTTCGGCAAGGCGGTTTCCATTTATTCTTCTGTCGATGACAGACTGATCCGATCCGACAAAGAAAAAGCCCTTATGCTGACTGATCCAACCGGCCTTCACCATGTCTGCCAACAACTCTTTGGCTTCTGAGCCTTTATCTTCAGGGATACCGGCAAAATAAATGACCTCCTTTTCAGAAAGCGGATAATTAAAGACGTCGAAATACAGAATGATCTTTAGAAAAACACCCCTTATCTGGTTGCTAACTGAAGCATTGTATGATTGCA
>SLSG01000043.1 GCA_007130545.1 Bacteroidales bacterium
CGGCCAGCTTTGAAGAAGCCTTCCGGCTGGCAGCGAATGCCTGCAGGGCAGGCGAGGTCTGCATGCTCTCTCCTGCTGCGTCAAGCTTTGACAGCTTCAGGGACTACAAGGAAAGGGGGGACCGATTCCGGGAGCTGGTCAATCGACTCAGGTGATCAGGCGGAGGCTTTTTTCTTTCCTTTTTTGGCCGGGGGAGCGGCAGTAACGGCTGGTTTGGATTTTTTGCGCGGGCGCGTTTTCCCGTAAGTGCCCCTGAATAATTTTCCCCTGCGTGTCTTCTGATCACCTTTTCCCATTTTTTGCGATTTTATGGTTCAACAAAATGCTTTACACAGTAAATTTAAGAAAAACCCTTAAAATGTTCGAGCATCTGGTCGGGGTTTTTCATGGATTTCTTCACCCATTCAAGCAGCAGGGCCTCTTTTTCTTCTGGAGGCAGTTCCCATTGAATACCAAGTTCACGAAGCCGGTGGCTGAGGTGGTATAACGTGATGGCCACCGATACCGATATATTGAAGCTTTCCGTAAAGCCCCGCATCGGAATCCTGACCCAGGCATCTGCCATGTCCATCGCCGTTTCACTCAGTCCCTCCATCTCGGTACCGAACAGCAAGGCCGTTTTCTGCTCCAGCGGCAGATCTTCCAGCAGGCAGTCCCGTTGATGCGGACTGGTGGCCACCAGTCGATAGCCCTGGTCCCTCAATGCCTGCAAACAGCTTGCGGTATTGCTTTGGCTGGTGTTGTACCGGTATAGGCTGAGCCATTTAGAAGCTCCCATCACCACTTCCGGATTCTCCTCGAACACATTGCGGTTCTCAATGATGTGCACGTCCTGAATCCCGAAACATTCGCATGAGCGCAGCACGGCGCTGGCATTGTGGGTCTGGTAGATATCCTCCAGCACCACGCACAGGTGCCGGGTACGCTCCATCACCACCTGCTGCATCCTTTCCAGCCGCCTTTCGGTGAGAAAGCCGGAGAGGTATTCCAGTATTTGCCGGTCGTTCGTTTTTTTCATTGGGATCATTGTCGGATCATCCTGTGGTATCATGGGCAGGTCATCATGTCGCCGGATCATCTTGTGCATCATTGTCGGATCATCATGGCAGCCATCCGGTAGAGAATCCTGCAGGACACCACCCCGTCAACCGTCCCGGCTCCGGTTTCCACCAGGTCTGCACCAATGATCTGCCTGCCTTGCTCCACGATCGTTTCCAGCAGGTACATGGCCTGGCTGTAAGACAGTCCGCCAGGCACGGGCGTGCCCGTACCCGGACAGAGAGCAGGGTCCAGTCCGTCTACATCAAAAGATACATAGACTTTTTCAGGCAAAGAGGCGGCGATGTCCAGGCAAATCTCCTTCCATGTGCTCCCTTCAAACATTTTCCGCTGGTTGTCCCGGTCAAAGAATGGTTTCAGCCTGTCGGGGTTTTCCCGGATCACCGTCATTTCCTCCTCACAGACCTCCCTTAGCCCCACTTGTACTATGGGTCCGACTCCCCCGATATCCATCGAATTGCGCATGATGGAGGCGTGGGAATGGGTAAAGCCCTGGTAGCAGTTCCGGAGGTCTGCATGGGCGTCGATCTGCAGGATGCCAAAACCGGGCTGATGCCTGGCCAGCGCACGGATCAGTCCGACAGGCACACTATGGTCTCCCCCCACGACAAAGGGAACCTGTCCGTTATTCAAGTATCCCAGGCATTTCCTTTCCAGTTTTCCGGCCAAAGCTTCGCAGGTTGCATTGACCTCGTCCACGATGCCGTCCATTTCCGGGTTTTCCCCCATCCTGCCTCCCCTTTCCAGGAATTCTATGTAGCGGGAGGCTTTGGCCCGTAAATTCTTGCTGGTCCGCAGAATATCCGGATCCATATCCTCCATGGCCATGCCCAGCTTCCAGGCTTCCGGAGCGAAGGGGTCGTACAGGTCGATCTGGTAAGAGGCCTCCAGGATGTTTCTGGGGCCCGCTGAGGCACCCTCCCGGCTGGAGACGGTTACATCCCATGGAACGGGAATAAAGACGAGGGCGGACTCCCCAGGGGTAAACGGGAGGCCGAATATATTGTTGGAAGTGTTGCCGACCCCGTTGGGATCAAATGCAAGTAGCTTATCCGCTTTGTTTTTCATGCTGCCGCCCTTGTTTAATGCGTCCGACTGGTCCCCGCACTCCGCGCACTGCATCCCGCACTCCGCGCACTGCATCCCGCACTCCGTTATTCTGTGGCTGCCATGGTGGGCCACGGACCTGTCCGACAATTACAAAAATAAAAAAAGCCCCGGAAGTACCGGAGCTTTTTAAGTCGATTGCAGGCCTGGTTATTTAATTACGCCGGAAAGTTCGGCGCCAGCTTTGAACTTAACCACCTTTTTGGCAGGAATGGTAATTTCCTTACCGGTCTGTGGGTTTCTTCCCTTGCGGGCTTCCCTTTTTGAAACAGAGAATGAGCCAAACCCTACGAGAGCTACCCTGTCACCTTTTTTCAGGGCCTTGGTGGTAGCACCGATAAATGCATCCAATGCTTTTTTGGCGTC
>SLSG01000069.1 GCA_007130545.1 Bacteroidales bacterium
ACCCCCCTGTCCAGGTCCTGAATGGCCCCGGCAACGATCTCGGAGGCGGAGGCTGACTGCCGGTCAACCAGCACCACCAGCGGGATATCCAGATCCATTGGCTCATTCAGGGTCCGATGCGTGGTGTTGCGCTCGGCCATGCGTCCTTTGGTGCTTACCACCAGCTGGTCTTTCTCCACAAAAAGATTGGCAATGTTCACCGCTTCGTTGAGGAGTCCGCCGCCATTGCCCCTTAAATCGATGATCACCTGTTCGGGTTGGTTGGTTTGCCTTAGTTTGCTCAGCGCATTGCGCACCTCGCGTCCGGCTTGCTGGGTAAAATTGGTAAGCTTGATATAGGCCGTTTTTTCATCCACCATCCCGTAATAGGGGATGTTGTCGATGGTGACCACCATGCGCTCCAGTTCTTTAAGCAGTGGTGCAGGTTCCTCCTCCCGCTCCACAAGCAGGGAAACGGTCGTGCCCGGCTGTCCATGAAGCAGGCTGCGAACCTCATCCTCATCCAGCCCCTTCACACTTTGGCCGTTGATCTCCAGTATCCTGTCCCCTGCATACAGCCCGGCTTTGTCCGCCGGAAAGCCCTCATAGGGTTCACTGATGTAAACCCGGTTGTCGCGACGGTGGATCAGGGCCCCGATCCCCCCGTATTGTCCTGTAGTCATGAATCTCACCTCCTCGATCTGGGATTCCGGGATAAAGTTGGTGTAAGGATCCAGCGAGTAAAGCATTTCGTCAATACCGGTCTGCATCAACTCGGATGGATCCACGTCATCCACATAGTTCACCACCAGTTCCCGGAAAAGCGTCGTGAAAATATCCAGGTTGCGGGCGATTTCAAAGTTTTTGCTGGTATAGCCTGTCAGTCCGACAGAAAGTCCGGCAACAACCAGCACCAATATGGAAAGGCGAATGGATTTTGGAATGTGCTTTATATTTTTCATATTAACCCGGTTTATACTGTTTTTTATATGTTCTGTATCATGGGACGAGTTCCGGTTGCGGGCTGTGTTCACTCATGGGCCTGGCCGGTTTCAGGGAACCGGATCGTACCCACTTCCTCCCCAGGGGTTGCAGGAAGCGATTCTTTTCAGGGTCAGCCACCCGCCTTTGAACGGTCCATGCTTTTTAACGGCCTCCACCCCGTATTGAGAGCAAGTAGGGGAGTACCTGCATGTAGGTGGAAGATAGGGTGAAATGGCACCCTGATAAAACCTGATTAGTCCGACCATCCCCAGGGACAAAACTTTCTTTATGGCATTCAGCACTGGCATGGTCCTTATTGGCCGTTGGCCGGATCCCCGGACTTACCGCCATTGTTTTGGATGGCTTCCTCCAATCTTTGCAAAGATAGCCTGATTTTTGACTCCATTTCCCGGTATGGCAGTATTTGCCTGATGCTGTAAACCAATGCAAGCAGGCAAATTTCATGCCTGTTATTCAAAAACGAATAAAGCCCTGATTTGTTTTTTCGGAAAGATTCTTTCATAAGGCGTCTTACACGGTTTCTTGCGGTGGCCTTGCGGATGTTCCTTGCGGGAACAGGGAAAATGGTTTTTACAGGGTATTGGAACAGACCGAAAGTGTCTGCTGAGAGTTCATCAGGTTTTAGCACAAGGTATACCACGCGAAAGGGATGGCAGAAAAAGCTGTTGCCTTGGGAAAACAACATTTTCTGCAGGCGGAAATTACCCAGGCGTTCGCTTTTTGACAAAGTTTGCATGCGGGCTGACAGAGGTTTGGAAATCCCCTTTATTTTTTCCCCTGCTTCTGCAGAAACTCCTGAATGGCCATGGTCATCGACGGGCAGGTTTCGGTCGGGGCCGGGATATTCACGGTAAGTCTGGCCTTTTTTGCCGCCTTGGCCGTGGCATCCCCGAAGGTGGCCAGCAAGGTTTCTCCCTGCACGAAATCCGGGAAGTTCTTGCGCAGCGACTCAATGCCAGTCGGACTGAAAAAGACCAGCATGTCATATTCGTTGAGGTCAATGTCTGACAGGTCGGCCGACACGGTCCGGTAGATCGGGGCAGCAGTGAACTGTATCTTGTTTTGCTTCAGGAGTTGCGGGATGTCTTTCTTGTGGTTCTCCCCACAGGGGAACAGAAACTTCTCATCCTTATGCTTTTTAATCAATTCCAGCAATTCGCTGAAATTGTTCTTCCCGAAAAAGATTTTTCGCTTGCGGTATTGCACATACTTCTGAAGATACAGGGCGATGGCTTCGGAAGTGCAGAAATACTTCGTCTGCTCGGAAACCTGCACACGCAATTCTTCACAGAGGCTGAAAAAGTGGTCTGCGGAATGCTTTGAAGTAAAAATAATTGCTGTAAAATCAGGTATTTGGATGCGGTTTTTCCTGAATTCCCTGGCACCAATGCTTTCGATCAGGAAAAATTTCCGGAAGGTGATGTCCAGGTTGAACTGCCTGGCAACATCCGCATAAGGGGACTTTTCATTCTCGGGCTGTGGCTGTGAAATTAAAACGCGTTTTCCTTTCAAAATTCCTCCTCCTTCTGATTTTTTATCGGTTCAAA
>SLSG01000294.1 GCA_007130545.1 Bacteroidales bacterium
ACCACCGGTCTGGTCGTTTGCAGCGGGGAAGTCAAGACCGAGGCCTGGGTGGACATTCAAACGGTGGTCAGGGATGTGCTGAAGGAGATCGGCTATACCGACTCCGCCTATAAGTTCGAAGCCGAGTCCTGCGGCGTGATATCCACCATCCACGAACAAAGTCCGGAGATCCGGCAGGGCGTGGAAAAAGCGGACAAGACCCAGCAGGGTGCGGGCGACCAGGGGATGATGTTCGGCTATGCTTCCCGGGAAACCGATGAGCTGATGCCGCTGCCGCTGGACCTCTCCCATATCCTGTTGCAGGAGCTGGCTGCCATCCGCAAGGAGGGTAAGGAGATGACCTACCTTCGTCCCGACAGCAAGTCACAGGTAACCATTGGCTACGATGATGACCACCAGCCGGTGCACATCGACACCATCGTGGTCAGCACCCAGCACGACGACTTTGTCAAACCTGCTGGCGACAGCGAGGAGGCGCGCAAGGAGGCAGAGAAGCAAATGCAGGACAGGATCCGGGAGGATATCCAAAACATCCTCATCCCAAGGGTAATATCCACCCTCCCCGACCGGTTGGCCACTTTTTTTATAAATGGGTACAAACTGTTGGTCAACCCGACCGGGAGTTTCGTGATCGGCGGACCCCATGGGGATACCGGGCTGACCGGGCGCAAGATTATTGTCGACACCTATGGCGGCAAGGGTGCCCACGGGGGCGGGGCTTTCTCCGGCAAGGATGCGAGCAAGGTGGACCGTTCCGCTGCCTATGCGGCGCGGCATATCGCCAAGAACATGGTCGCTGCCGGAATCGCCGACGAGGTCCTCGTGCAGGTGGCTTATGCGATCGGGGTGGCAGACCCGGTAGGCCTGTACGTGAAGACATTCGGCACGGCCAAAGTAGCCCTTTCTGACGGGGAGATTGCAGAAAAGATTCTGGAATTGTTCGACATGAGGCCCTATGCCATCATCGAACGCTTCGGGCTGAAGAATCCGATATTTCTGAAGACCACCACCTATGGTCACTTCGGACGGTCTTACTATACCGAGGAAGTAGAGGTGAAATACCGGGATGCGGATACGTTTGAAAAGACAGAAGGCAATAAAACCAAACTGTTCAAGAACGTGGAGTTCTTTGGCTGGGAGAAAACGGACCGGGTCAAAGACCTGAAGGAGGCTTTCGGACTGGATCAGCCGCGGTAATATCCTTTTTTTACGATTCTTTTGTATACTTTTTCAGGCAGCAGGTACCTGGGGTCCTTGCCGCCCCGGATCATTTCCCTGATGCGTGTGGACGAGATCTCCAGCAGGGGGGCCTTTACCGGAATGATCCCCGGGTGGGAGACTGCGGGCTTCCCGGCATGACCCGGCCGTGGATAAACGAAAATGCCCGCCATTTCCAAAATCTCTTCGTAGTCTTTCCACTGGTCGAACACCTCCAGGTTGTCCGATCCGATGATCAGTACGAACTCCCTGCGGGGATGCCGGTCGGTCAGTTTCTTGAGGGTGCGCACGGTGTAGGAGGGACTGCCCATCCCGAACTCGATGTCGGAGGCATGGAAGGCGGGGTTTCCCGAAATGCCCAGTTTTACCAGTTTCAACCGGTCTTTTTCGGCCAGGAATTCCTGTCCGGGCTTCAGCGGATTTTGGGGGGAAACCACAAACCAAACCTCCTCCAGTGCGGTGTACTGCCAGATATGCTGGGCAATGACCAGGTGGCCGGTATGGATGGGGTTGAACGAGCCGGAAAATAATCCGGTCTTGGTTTTTTCTGCCATGTGCTCAGGCTTTATTGTGAAATATTATCAGGCCCTCAGGCGTCGTATTTTTCCACCCCCTGGTCCTGCCCGCTTTCCAGAAATTCCGTGACCAGCTTTTCGGCTTCCTCAATGGCGGTGTCCAGGTCTTCGTTCACCAGGATCCGGTCGAACCGGTCTGAAAAGCCCATTTCATGACGGGCTTTGCCGATGCGCTTTTGGAGGCTTTCTTCTGTTTCCGTCTTGCGCAGCACGAGCCGCTTGCGGAGTTCTTCGACCGAAGGGGGCATCACAAAAACGGACAAGGCCTTGTTCCCGTAATGCGCCTTGATGCTCAATGCCCCGGCCACATCCACGTCGAACACCACATGCTTGCCTTTTTCCCATATCCGGGAAACCTCGCTCTTCAGGGTGCCGTAGTAACTGCCCGGGTAAACTTCTTCCCATTCCAGGAACTGCCCCTGTTCAATTTTTTCCCGGAAGGCAGCTGGACTCAGGAAATAATAGTCCACCCCGTCCTTTTCGCCGGACCGCATGGGCCGGCTGCAGGCCGACACCGAAAACTCCAGTCCGTCAACCCTCCCCAGCAAAGCCCTGACAATGCTGGTTTTTCCAGCGCCCGAAGGGGCGGAGAAAATGAGCAGTTTACCTTCCATGTATCAATGTTTTCAACGGTTTGGTTTCACGATTCCCGCCTTGTCGCTTACAGGATGTTCATGAGTTGTTCCTTGATCTTTTCCAGTTCGTCTTTCATCTGCACGACCAGTTTCTGGATATCGG
>SLSG01000285.1 GCA_007130545.1 Bacteroidales bacterium
GAACGCGCACGTTGGCGACCGTTGCGAGCCAGTGTCTGAGTTCCTGATTGAGGCCCCTGAAGTCGGGCAGGTTCAGACCGGCCAGGAAGCTGTTCTTGACATAGCCCACAGCGTTTTCCACCCGGCCCTTCTCATGGGGTTTTCGCACGCCGCAGGCCCGGATTTCAAAGCCGTAGTAACGGGCGAAGTCGGCGTAGACGGGATTGAAGACCGGCTGTTGGCCGAAGCGATGGCTGATCACGGCGGACTTGAGGTTGTCGACCATGATCTTTCCCGGCACTCCGCCGAAGGCGTCAAAGGCGTTCTGGTGGCAGGCCAGGAAATGCTCCATGGTCTGGGCCGTGGTGAATTCGGCGTAGATCATTCTGCTGTAGCACAAGACCATGACGAAGACGCTGAGTCTGCGCGTGGCCGAGCCGACCCGGATGGTCCCGCATGAGCCCCAGTCGACCTGGGCGCACTCGCCGGGGGCGAAGTTGAGCTTGAGAAAGGCCTTGGTGCGTTTGGGCCGGACCTTTCGGACGTAGTCCTTGAGAATGGAATATCCGCCGGCGTACCCTTCGTTCTTGATCCGGTGCAGAATCTGGACGGCGGTATACGGGTGGTCCTCAAGCATCCTCGCGATGGCGTCCTTGTACGGATCGAGCTTGCCGGATCTGTTGGCGGGAGCGCGTTGCCGGTAGCGCTTCTCCTCAATCCATTTGGCCACGGTGCGGGGGTCCAGCTCGAGTTCCTGACCGATCTGGGCCGGGGAAAGCCCTTTGTGCTCGTGATAGTGCCTGATTTTGGCGTAGAGTTCATAGTCGATCATGGCCGCGCCTCCCGGAGCTTGCTGAGGATTTGCCTGACGTGGACGGAAGCCGCCGCGACGTCGCTTTCCGGGCTGGTGGGCTCCTGGGCCGGACCATCCAGGGACAGCACCTGGTAGATCGGCTTGCGCCAAGCGATCAGGTCCGCCCGGATCAGGTTCGATCGGGCCTGTGCCAGGGTCGCCCCGTCCATGCGCAGGCGCTGCATGAGCGTAGGATCGGAATAGTAGCTCAGACCCTCTGCGTCGGCCACGACGACCAGAAACAGGTACAAGGCCGCCGCCGCATGACTGCAGGCGTCGAGACGCCGGTCACGGGCCAGCCTGTGATCCACCCAGCTGAACTGGCTGGGAACCTTGCGCAACCGGAGGGGATTTACCGGGTGTTTCGAATGCATGCTTTCCTCCCTGTGGGTTGTTGAGAATATCCGAACCCAGAGTATGCATCCGACGCACGGTCCCGGCGATGTCATCTTGTAACGCGCTTCCGGTCAGCCAGGCGATCATTCCAACGATGACGGGATGTTGCATCCAGTCATCTTGTAACACTCCTGGAGGTGAAGGCGGCAGATCCACTTGTTTTTTCGAATGGTTGCCCGAGCAGTCATCTTGTAACACCTCTTTTCCCGGCTCCGGGGCGGGCATGGCGACGGCCTTCTTCTTGCGCCTCCAGGCCTGAACCCGTTTTACTTGCTCCGGGCCGCGAAAATAGTCCTGGTTTTCAGGCTTGGACAGCCAAGCCTTCTGGCTGGCCGCCTTGCTTGCGGCTCGACATTCCGGGGTTTTGCAACAATAACGCTGCTTGGAACCGTTGCGGTAGTTCGGTGTGAACTCGATATCGCAGAATTCGCAGACGTGCTTATTCGTTCGCTTGCCGACCAAGGTCGCTCCCTCCTGGCTGAAAGTGCTTCAGGAGGAAGGATATGAATCCAAATGAAGAAGAGAGGAAGAAAAAGAAGAATTAGCTGAAGAATATCAGAAGATTATTGCTTTGACTAAAAAAGAAGACAAGAAGAAGAGACAACATTTTCAAATCGCCGTCAGTGAGACAATTTCGAGTTGGCGCTGAGAACATGGTCCTCGGCGATTACGATGCGGCTCTTTTTCATGTCCCCTCCTTGCGAATTGGCTGCCCCCTGGCGACTAGGCATCAGAGTCGCCGCTCCTCCAAACACGCCACCCCACAAAACCAAGTACACCGGTCAGTTTCACTTTCCGGATACAGAAGAGCGAAATTCAGCAGAATGTGCTTACAGGAATACTCAACTACATGTAATCCTCAAAAACAATCAACCATAACGTAGTACTCTCTTTTCCCACCCTAAAAAACCTCCCTGCCCCCCTAGGCCCACCTCCTTCACGCCCATTGACCTTGACATTGCCTGGGCTGAGCCTGGCCAGCTTTGCTTTACAGCGCCTACTCCTTTTTCCCCTCCCGAAATACTGCGTCTCCTCCATTTTCAGGGCATGGCGTTTTCCCCAAAGGATGTATCAAATAGGTACTGTCTTATTTGGCAACTTGTGCTCGCAAGGGCCCGTGGCCTTAGAAGGTGACCTGTGCCATTTGCACCCTCCCCTTTTTTGAGAGTGGCCACCATGAGTGAAATGGCCGCACCAGCAGTCGTTATTCAAAAGGTAGCCACTGGATCGCGAGGCTGAAAAGATAAATACTCTATTTTTCACCCTGGAATTACATTGTTTTCTTCATAGCCAAACCTGAAA
>SLSG01000214.1 GCA_007130545.1 Bacteroidales bacterium
GCGATCTGCGTTCCCCCTGGGGGCAGTCGGTAGATCTGCAGTACCGCCATACCCCGTTTACCGGAGACATGGGCTGGATCTTCGCCGGAAGGCTGAATGCCCTGTTTCCGGGATTGGCACGACACCACAGCCTGCGCCTGGCGGCTTCCTACCAGAAACGCCAGGCTGGCGCCCGCCTGACCAATACCATCAATTACTCTTTTCCGGGATTGATAAGCTATCCACGTGGGATTACGGGGGAGCGGGACGATCAGGCCATGGTCCTGATGGCAGATTATGCACTGCCTTTGATCCATCCAGACCTGAACATCCCGGGAATTTTTTATCTCAAGCGCTTGTCAGCCACCTTGTTCTACGACCATGCCTTTTTGTCGAACACCCTGGTGGATGAAAACCAGGAACCGGTTTCCGTGGAGCGGGAGCTGAGCACTTATGGTGTGGAACTGATGGGCAATATGCATCCGCTGCGGTTCTTTGCCCCGATGAATATCGGGACGCGGATCAGTTACCGTCCGGACACCGGAAAATACAGGTTCGAACTGCTTACCAGCATCAGCCTCTAGCCTGCTCAGAAAGGATTTTCAAACATACTGAACAAGGGTCCCTGCCGGTCTTTCTCTGAGACCAGTGGATCTGCAATGCCCCAGTCAATTGCCAGGGAGGGATCGTTCCAGCGGATCACCCGGTCTGAGTTCGCATGGTAGGGCTTGGTGCATTTGTAGGCAAATACGGTACCGTCTTCCAGGGTGCGGAAACCATGTGCAAAGCCCGGGGGGATGTAAAGCATTTTTCCGGAGGCGGCATCCAGGAGCATGCGGAAGTGCATGCCGAACGTGGGTTCGGCTTTTCTGAGATCCACCGCCACATCCAATACGGATCCCGTCACGACCCGCACCAGCTTGCCCTGCTCAAAAGGGGGGACCTGGAAGTGCAGTCCCCTGATGACGTCTTTTACAGAGCCCGACTGGTTGTCCTGCACAAAAGGAAAGTTCAGCCCCACTTCCGAAAAAGCCTCCTGGTTCCAGGACTCAAAAAAATAACCCCGCTCGTCCCGGAATACCCTGGGCTCAATGATCAGGAGTCCGTTGAACCCTGTTTGTAAGATCTTCATCATGCGGTCAGATATGGATCACCTCGCCATAGGCTGCTGCCACCGCCTCCATGATGGCTTCCGACATGGTCGGATGGGGGTGTACCGCCTTGATCAGTTCGTGCCCGGTGGTTTCCAGCTTGCGGGCGACCACGGCCTCAGCGATCAGCTCTGTTACATTGGCGCCGATCATGTGTACCCCAAGCAACTCCCCGTATTTTGCGTCGAAGATCACCTTCACGAAACCGTCCCTGCTGCCTGCAGCGCTGGCCTTGCCAGAGGCGGTAAACGGGAACTTGCCCACCTTCAGCTCGTATCCGGCCTCTTTGGCTGCCTTCTCGGTATAGCCTACGGAGGCCACTTCCGGGGAAGTGTAGGTGCAGCCGGGAATGTTGTTGTAATCCATTGGCTCGGGATTGTGCCCGGCGATCTTTTCCACACAGAGGATGCCCTCTGCAGAAGCCACATGGGCCAGCGCCGGACCCGGAATGACGTCGCCAATGGCATAATAGCCATCCACATTGGTTTTATAGAACTCGTCCACCACGATCCTTCCGTTCTCGGTCTTGATTCCGGCCTCTTCGAGTCCGACTCCCTCCACATTCGGAGTAATGCCAACGGCCGAAAGCACCACATCGGCCTCGACGGTTTCCTCACCCTTGGGGGTTTTGATCAGCACCTGGCATTTTTTGCCGCTGGTGTCGACCTTCTCCACCGAGCTGGAGGTCATGACCTTCATTTTGGCTTTTTTGAAAGACCTTTCCAGTTGCTTCGAAACCTCCTCGTCCTCGAGCGGGACCAGGTTGGGCATGAATTCCACCAGGGTAACCTTCGTTCCGATGGCATTGTAGAAATAGGCAAACTCTGCCCCGATGGCACCCGATCCGACCACGACCATGGATTCGGGCTGCTTTTCGAGCACCATGGCCTCACGGTATCCGATGATCTTTTTGCCGTCCTGTTTCAGGTTGTCCAACTGGCGGCTTCGGGCACCAGTGGCTATGATGATGTGTTTTGCCTCATGGGTGTTCGCTTTGCCTTCCGTCCCCTTTACCTCCACTTTTTTACCGGGAAGCAATTTCCCGTGGCCTTCCAGGACCTCGATCTTGTTTTTCTTGAACAAAAACTGTATGCCCTTGCTCATCCCTGCAGCCACTTCGCGGCTGCGTTTTACCATGGCCGGCATGTCCGCTGCCGGGGTGCCGCTGACCGACACGCCGTAATCTGCAGCATGCTGCAGGTATTCAAACACCTGGGCGCTTTTCAGCAGTGCCTTCGTCGGGATGCATCCCCAGTTCAGGCAGATACCCCCCAGCTCGGCTTTTTCGACAACGGCCACCTTCATCCCAAGCTGGGAAGCCCGGATGGCAGCCACATAGCCTCCCGGCCCGCTGCCCAACACAATCAAATCATAGCTCATATGGATAGAAATTTTA
>SLSG01000222.1 GCA_007130545.1 Bacteroidales bacterium
AGCTTGCAGTCATATTCCCCTATCAGGTGCGCCATTACTCCACTTTTTTGGGATTTGATGGTAAATATACATTCTTTTTTACCACAATTTACCACTTTTTACCACATTGTTAATAACTTTTGGTGGATGAATGGCCTCAAATAGGACTTAAGTGTCGCATAAAAAACTATTAATCAGTGTATTATTTTGGTTTTTACAGATTTTTGGATTTTTTACGGGGAGGAGTAAAATCGGCCACAGGAAAGGCCTTTCGGAATGCTAATTATGGTTAATTTTGATACTGAATCGGGCAAGGGGCCGTAGGACCCGGGCCGGGGAAAGGAACAAGGAACCGTGGTGGAAGAAATAAACAAGCCGATACCTGGCGAAGAAGCCTTCAGTGTGGATGTGGATGCCGTTTTCCGCAAGAAGGGAAAAAGGATCTATCCTTTCATCCCGAAGTTCATTATCCGCTACCTGGAACGCGTGGTGCACCAGGATGAGATCAATGAAGCATTGCCCCATTACCGGGATTTCATGGGGCTGGAGTTTATCGAAAAGATCCTGACCGAGAAGTTCACCGTCGACATCGAGGTGGTTCACCCGGAGAATCTCCCTGGTCCCGGCCGCCACATTATTGCCAGCAACCATCCGCTTGGCGGACTGGATGGCATGGCCCTGATGCATGTTGTGGGACGAAAGCGTCCCGACCTGAAGTTCGTTGCCAACGACATCCTTATGGAGCTCCGGAACCTGAAGTCGCTCTTTGTTGCGGTAAACAAGCATGGCCGCAACACCAAGGAATACGTGACCACGCTGGATGCATTGTACTCGTCGGATGCCGTGGTGCTGATCTTTCCGGCCGGACTGGTATCCCGGCGCCAGAAAGGGGGCATATATGACCTGGAGTGGAAAAAAAGCTTTATCACGAAAGCGGTGCAATACCAGCGGGATATCATTCCCGTGCACATCGACGGGCGCAATTCCGATTTTTTCTATAATTTAGCCATGTGGAGAAAACGTCTGGGGATCAAGTCCAACATTGAAATGCTATACCTCCCTGACGAGATGTTCAGGCAGCGTGAAAAGCAGATGCGGATCACCTTCGGCAAGCCCATCCCCCATGCGGCTTTTACGAAAGAGTATTCCCATCACCAGTGGGCACAGAAGGTCAAGGCGCATGTTTACGGATTGCCGGCCGGAAAACTGGATTTTAAATCGGATATAGTTTAAAATGACCATGGATAAGAGGGAAAAGGAAATAGTGCCGGCCGTTGAGCGGGAATTGCTCATGTCGGAGCTGACACCGGAAAAATTCCTGCGCAAAACCAACAACGCACATAATGAGATCTATGTGATCGATGCGCATGATTCGCCGGCCCTGATGCGGGAGATCGGGCGGCTGCGGGAAGTCTCTTTCCGGCAGGCGGGTGGGGGTACAGGCAAGGACATCGACATCGATGCTTTTGATACCGCCACACCCCCTTACAAACAACTGATCGTATGGGATCCCCTGGCCAGGGAAATCGTCGGGGGCTATCGCTACCTGCTCTGTGCGGATGCCCGGCCCGGCCCGGACGGGGTTCCCGGACTGGCTACCTCAGAACTGTTCCGGTTCTCCGCTGACTTCACCGGTTCCTACCTTCCGCACACGATCGAACTGGGAAGGTCTTTTGTCCAGCCGTCCTACCAGCCATCGCGTGAGAACCGCAAAAGCATTTACTCTTTGGATAATTTGTGGGATGGCCTGGGAGCCTTGATCGTTGACCATCCAACGGTCCGGTACTTCTTCGGAAAGGTGACCATGTACACCCATTTCAATACTTTTGCCAGGGACCTGATCCTGTACTTTCTGAACCGCTTTTTCCCCGACCCCGACAAGCTGGTCGAGCCCATTGAGCCCCTGCATTTGAAAACACCATTGGAAAAACTGGAAAAAGTGTTCAGGGGAAATGATTTTGAGTCCAACTACAAGGTTTTGCTCAAAAAAGTCAGGGAGCATAAAGAAAACATTCCCCCGCTGATCAACTCTTACATGGGACTAAGTCCGACTATGCGCACCTTCGGAACGTCCCTGAACGCGCATTTCGGGGGGGTGGAGGAGACGGCCATCCTGATCACCATCGGGGATATATACGAAGCGAAGAAGGAAAGACACGTCAACACATATAAACGGCCCACACACAGTTCAAGCTGAAGCATGCTGATCCGACAAGCTGAATTCATAAAAAGCTCCCCCTCGTACAAAGACTGCCCACCTTCCACATTTCCCGAGTATGCATTCATCGGGCGCTCAAATGTGGGCAAGTCCTCCCTGATCAATTTGCTTACCAACAACCGGAAACTTGCCAAGATATCCTCCACGCCAGGGAAAACCCAACTTCTCAACCACTTCCTGATCAATGATTCCTGGTACCTGACCGACTTGCCCGGCTTTGGTTTTGCGAAGGTTCCCGTGCATATCAAGAAAAAATGGGAGAGAATGATCCGTGATTACCTGGAGAACAGAGAGAACCTGGTTTGCACATTCATGCTGATCGACATCCGGCACGAACCGCTGAACAACGACATGCTTTTTTTGGACTGGCTGGGGGTCAAGCAGCTTCCTTTTTATATCCTGTTCACCAAATCTGACAAACTGGGCAAGAACAAGCTGCTTTCCAATCTGGCCGCCTACGAAAAGGCATTCTCTGAGAAATGGGATCCGCTCCCGCCATACCTGGTCACAAGCAGCCATACCAGGGCCGGAAGGGAAGAGGTGCTGGGGCTCATCGAACAGTGGAATGCTTCCTACCGGCCCCTGAACCTGGAATCATGAAGCAACTGCCTGGCATCTCGCATGGCGAGCAATTCCGGCAGGCTTAGTTCAGGGTGGCGCCGCATGTACTCCCTGACGATCTGCCATCCGGTCCAAACCCCGGTTTTCGGCGCTGAGCCCCTGGAAAAGACGGAGGTAAAGGGTGCATCCCCCACAAAACGGCTGATCATTTGCCTGTCAGAGGAATACAGCAGCTCGTTGTCCACCAGGTAGGTCCATACCAATCCCCTGTTCCCCTGCATCCACTCCTGCTGTTCCTGGGTGTACCCGACCTTGACCGAATCAGGGACAAGCGGGAAAACGCAGTCCAGAAAATAAAGCATCTTCCCTTCGTAGACCATGAAATCCAACAAGGTTTCCGGCTCGTACGGGCTGGCCTGCAGGTGAAGTTCGGCCATCAGCCGCATCAGGTCGACTCCCACATAATCCGGTGTCATGGTCCGGGCCTGGTAGGCCGGAATCCCGATCTGCCCGTAGGTCTTGTAGCCGGCTCCCAGGTAATTGTCCAGCCCGATGGCCGCATGCTGGTCGGCAAACTTGATCGGAAGCTGGTAATCAATGCCCGAGACATAGGAATAGAGCGCGGGAATGGGTGCTTCCGGGAAATGGGCCCTGTAATACCGGAAGGCCAGGGTCAGTTCCTCCTCAAGTGCTTCCAGGTCGGGCCAGACCTTGCGTGTGTCCTCGTAAAGCTCCTGCAGCAACGGGTCTGTGACATAGGCGAACAACTGCTGCCGGGCCAGGGGGTCCTGCAGTCCGTCTCCCAGAAAAAAGCGGAACCTGTCTGTGTGGGGCTCCAGTTCCTCCTGCAGGCGGTAAGGGTTGACATTGAACAGCAATTCCTCGTAGCGGCTGATCTCCACCGGGTCTATATGCACCCGGCTGATGTCTGCCTGGTAGGGCGGCCGCTGCCGGCATTGGACAAATGTGATAAGCAGTATGGGCAAGAGCAGAAGTGGGATCAGCCGGTGATAAAAACAGTGAAAAACAAGGCGCATAATGGACAACTTTTTAACAAAACGCAGGTCTGTTTGTTATGTTGGTAAAGATCAAAAAAAAAAGATTAAGTTTGAGTGGAAATATCACGGACCTTTAAATGCCAAAATGTATGCAGAAAAAGACCTTAATGACCGCGGTGCTGGTGATTTTTATGGCGGGTGTTCTGCCTGCCCAGCAAGGCCCCAGGTTTCGGATTGGGTTGACCACTTCCCCGTCTCTGGCATGGTTTTCCCCTGAAACCCGTGATTACTTATCGGAAGGACCCCTCCTGGGCCTTTCCTACGGACTTATTGGCGAGTACCATTTGGGCCACCATTATGCCATATCGACCAATTTTTTAATCTCCAATCTGGGGGGCAAGCTCAGTTACAGGGTGCTCGAACCGGGCTATGGGGAGGTGGAGAGGGAGCGGGAATACCGCCTGAGATATTTTGAGGCTCCCATCACCTTCAAACTGCAGTCTTCTGAGATCGGCTACTTTACCTATTTCGGACGGATTGGTTTCTCGCCCGGCTTCAACCTCAGGGCCCAGGGCCATGACAGTTTCACGCAGGGCCAGACCAGGGTTACTCTGGAGAGGGACATTAAGGGAGATATCCCCCTGGTCAGACTCGCATTTGTGGTCGGTGCCGGTGCCGAATACTCCCTTGGAGGCAGGGCAAGGCTGGTAGGCGGACTGATGTATAACAATGGGTTTACGAACAACCTTTCAGGGCGTAACAACATTACCAATGCCTTTCAAAGCGCCACTTCCAGCTATTTTGCCTTAAACCTCGGGGTGCTGTTTTAAACTACCGGAATGATCGTCGCACTTGCACAGCTAAACTTCGTTGTTGGGGATTTTGAATTCAACACCCGCCGCATAGTGCAAAGTATCGAAGATGCACGAAGGCAGGGTGCCGATCTCGTCGTGTTCTCCGAGCTTTCGGTCTGCGGCTATCCGCCTGCAGACCTGCTGAACATGGATGGCTTTGTGCAAACCTGCCTCAAGCAGGTGGATCATATTGCTGCGGTTTGTCAGGGAGTTGCGGCTGTTGTGGGGGCCCCATCCTTTAACGACGGACCCAAAGGAAAGAAGCTTTTTAATTCTGCTTTTTTATTGTCGGATGGGAAAGTGCAGTTCCGCTACGACAAGGGTCTGCTTCCCACCTATGACGTGTTTGATGAGTACAGGTACTTCGAGCCCGCGGAAGTTTTTCATACGGTCCCCTTTATGGACAAGCGGATCGCACTGACGGTTTGCGAGGACCTGTGGGACATCGGACCCCGGCCCATGTACCGGTTCCATCCGATGGATCAACTGGCGAAGGAATCCCCCGACCTGATTATTAACATCTCCGCATCCCCGTTTTCGTGGAACCGCTGCGGGGAACGTCTCTCCACATTTGCCGAAAATGCCCGGCGCTATAATCTGCCTGTTTTCCTGGTGAACCAGATGGGGGCGCATTCCGAGCTGATCTTCGACGGCGGATCTGCCGCATTCAACGCGGCAGGCGAACTGGCCGGCCGCTTTGAACCTTTTGAGGAGGGACTGCGGTTGTATGACCTGAATGCACTTGGGGGGGCGGCGGGGTCCGGGCAGGTTCCTGCGGACGATCCGGCCGTTGTCACGAATCAAACAGCGGCAGGTCCCGGGCAGGAGGAGAAAAACGCCCTGCTGTTGGATGCCCTGTGTTTCGGCTTGAAGGACTATTTCCGGAAAACCGGATTAAAGAAGGCCATTCTGGGATTGTCTGGCGGACTGGATTCAGCGCTCACCCTCGTATTGGCCGAAATGGCCCTTGGAAAGGAAAATGTGTGGGCAGTCCTGATGCCTGGCCCATTCAGTTCAGACCACAGTATTAGCGATGCACTGTCATTGGCAGGGAACCTGGGTGTCAGGCATGACATCCTCCCCATCGATCCGGTGGTGACTTCCCTGGAAGACTCCCTGCAGGCATTTTTCGGAGACCTTCCCAGGGACATTGCAGAGGAGAATATCCAGGCAAGGGCCAGGGCAGTGCTGCTGATGGGACTGTCAAACAAGTTCGGACATATGCTTTTGAACACCTCCAATAAAAGCGAAGCAGCCGTGGGTTACGGAACCCTGTACGGAGATATGTGCGGCGGCCTGTCTGTCATCGGAGATCTTTACAAGACAGAAGTATACAGCCTGGCAAGGTACATCAACAGGGAAAAAGAGATTATTCCCCGGAACACCATGGAAAAGCCCCCGTCGGCCGAGCTCAGCCCCGGACAAAAGGACAGCGATTCCCTTCCCGAGTACGGGCATATGGACCCGGTCCTTTTCTGCTACATTGAAAGGGAGATGCATCCTGACGAGATCGTTGCCGCAGGGCACGACGCAAAATTGGTAAACAAGGTGGTGCGGCTGGTGAATGCCAGTGAGTTCAAGCGCAAGCAGGCAGCCCCGGTGCTCAGGGTATCACAGAAAGGTTTTGGTGTCGGAAGGAGGATGCCGATCGTGGCAAAATACTGCTAAATCTTTACATTGATGGCCTCCACCGACTTGATCTCGGGAAGGGCCTTTTTAACCGCCTGCTCCACCCCGGCCTTCAGGGTAAACGTGCTCATGGGGCAGTGGCCGCAGGTCCCCAGCAATTCTACCATCACTACATTGTCTTCGGTCAGTTCCACAAAACGGATGTTTCCTCCGTCGGCTTCCAGGTAAGGGCGGATCTGGGCGATCACATTCTCCACTTTTTGCACTAATTCGGCTTTGGCAGTTACAGACATGGTCGATGCTATTTTAATTTGGTTTTGGTAAAAATAATATAAATTTTAATGGTGGCCAAGGGAAAAAGATTTATTCGGTTTTCGGGGCTCCGGACCCTTCACCGGGATCCCAGAACAATTCCCTGAAACGGACCACCCTGTCATCCTCCACTTCGATGTTTTCGCTTTCGAGCAATTGTTTCATGACGTTCGGACCTCCGAAAAAATGCTTTCCGGTCAGCATGCCGTTGCGGTTGACCACCCTGTGGGCCGGCACATAGACCGATTGGCTGTGGCTTTGATTCATGGCCCATCCGACCATCCTGGCCGACCCCCTGGCACCCAGGTGGCCGGCAATGGCACCATAGGTCGTGACCCTGCCATGGGGGACCTGTCTGACCACTTCGTATACTTTCTCAAAAAACGATTGTTCCAAGGCTGAATCTAAGTGAATGCAAGGCGGAATCTAAGGTAATGTATGGGCAGGCCCTGCTCCAGGAACATATTCTCATAATAGGTCCGCACCTGCTGTATTAAAGGCTCTTCCAGCCCTTTTTCCGAATAAAGGTCGGTCGTGGAAAACCCCAGCTTATGCCCGCCATCCCGTATGACGTCCAGGGTGTAATCGAACAGCATCCTGCTGTCGGTTTTCAGATGGATGGGGCTCCCGGGCTTGAGAACCTGCCGGTAGCGCTCAAGGAACTGGGGCGATGTCAGGCGCTTCTTTCGCCTGGATTCCCGCGTCTGTGGGTCGGGAAAACTGATCCATATCCCGCTGACCTCTTCCTCTGCGAACATATAGGTGAGCCGTTCGGCCTGCATGCGCAGGAATGCCGCATTGGGTATGCCTTCCTTCAGGGCTTCTTTTGCCCCGGTCCAAATCCTGTCTCCCTTGATGTCGATGCCGATGCAGTTGGACTCCGGGTAAGCCTTTGCCAGTCCGACTGTATACTCCCCCTTCCCGCAGCCTATCTCCAGAATGATCGGCCGGTCATTTTTAAAGAAGTTGCGGCCCCATTTCCCCCGCAGATGGAAGTTGTCGACCGGGTGCCGGAGTTCCGGTTGCACGACATTGGCAAAGAAGTTGATATCGGCGAACTTTCTGAGCTTCTGCTTGGCCACCTGAACACGGTTTTGCCACCGGTCTGCTTACCGGTGAAGAATATAGGCTTCCTGGCTTACATTTTCCTTCACTGTCGGAAGGAGCCGCTCTGCTTCGGCCAGGTCGTAAAAAAAGCCGTAGGCCACTCTGTGGTAGCCGGTTGCCGTCTGCATGAACACACTGGCCTGGGAGGCTCCCTGTCCGCGAAGCCGTTCAGCAAGTCCCTCTGCCGTTTCCCGGTCGGGAAAGCTGCCGACCACGATGTAATATACCGTTCTTCCGGCTTCTGGCGTGGCAGGAGCGGCTTCCGGACTTGTTGGCCGGGCGGCGGGAGCTGCCTCCGTCCTAGCTGGCTGCGCGGGGGCTGTCTCGCCCTCATCCACCGCCGCTTCTGCTTCCACCTCCGTTGCTGTTTCCAAATCCGTTGCTGCCACAGGGGGAGTGGTCAGCTCTGTGGGGGCAGGGGATTTTTCTGAGGAGGAGAACAAGCCGCCCTCCCCGAAGAAGAAGTTAAAGTTAAGTGCCAGGATGATGATGATAACCAGCAGCGGGACCACCGTGTAGGCAAGCCACTTCATGGCGGAGGGAAGCTCCGGGCTTTCCTGCTTGCCTGCCTGGGTTGGGGGACCAGCCGGTGGCGATTTTTCCTCTGCCAGCGGAATGGGGGTGACAGGTGTAACATGCTGCTTTCCTTTCCCGGAAGCCTGTGCAACGGGTTTCTCAGGTTCTTTAACCGGGGTCATGCCCACGGCATCCGTCAGGTAGTTCACCGAGGTGTCCGGCTCAAACACCAGGTCGCCGTCGGGTGCGGTACTGAAGATGCCCACTTTTTCCATCTCAAACTTTTTACCGGCCTCCAGCACCTGTTTTACTTCCGCTACATAATCCGCAAGGTACTTTTCCACCTGTCCGGCTTCCATTTTCTCCTTTTTTGAGATGTGGGCGAGCAGGGGGGAGTCCCCTTCCTGCTTGCCGGGGTTGAAAGCGATGGTTTTGGACGGGGATTCCACTTTTTGCATCTCCGGGACAAACCGGGCAGGATTGTAGCGGGTGTAAAATTCCCCGAATCCGTTAAGGACCACTGCCTCATGGTCAAACAGGAGTTCACTGATGTAAATGCCGATCTTCATAAATGTTTGTTTTTAAATGTTTTCAACCGCTGATCCTTTTCAGGTCTTCGGGTGTGTCAATGGCCAGGTTCTCCAGGCCGGTTTCGTTCACATAAATCTCAAAGCCGTTCTCTAACCACCGGAGCTGCTCGAGCGATTCAGCCTGTTCCAATAAGCCTGGAGGGAGTTTTCCGATCTGCTCCAGGGTGGAGACCCGGTAACCGTACATCCCCAGGTGTTTATAGAACAAGCCCTTCTGAATCCACAGCTCCTCCGGAAGGTCCCGGTAGCATGGGATGGGTGCCCTGCTGAAATAAAGGGCTCTTTTATCCTTCCCCACAACCACTTTTACGGTATTGTGGCTGAAAAGTTCTTCTCTTTTTTCGATCTTCTTGACCAGGCTTGCGATCCGGCATTTTTTTTCTGCGAACAGGCCGATCAGCATCTCGATCTGCAGGGGACTGATAAAAGGTTCGTCCCCCTGTATATTGACCACCACATCCTCCGGCCCGAACCTGCCACCGTTCGTAATCGACAATGCCTCCAGGCAACGGTCGGTACCACTGGGGTGTGCGGGGTCGGTCATGACGACCTTCCCGAAAGACTTCACGTGTGCATAAATCTCCGGATGGTCGGTGGCCACAATGACTTCCGAAAGGGCGGTGCATTTGCATGCCTGTGCATACACCCTGCTGATCATGGATCTGCCCTGTACCATTGCAAGGGGCTTGCCCGGGAACCGGGTGGATGCGTAACGGGCCGGAATGATGCCTATGACGTTCATGCTGTTTAAAACAAGCCGTGAATCTCTGCGTCGATCTTCTGGATCACCTGTCCCAGGTCCTGCTGGTTCTCACTGAATTTGATGGTGTCAACCGTGACGACCAGCAATTTACCCAGGTCGTATTTTTCGATCCACTCCTCGTAACGCTCGTTCAGCCTCTTCAGATAGTCCAGCCGGATGGAATTCTCGTATTCCCGTCCCCTTTTCTGGATCTGGCTTACCAGGGTGGGTACACTGGCCCGCAGGTAAATCAACAGGTCGGGCGGCTCGATAAAGGAACTCATCAACTCAAACAGCCTGGAATAATTGTCAAAATCCCTGGACGCCATCAATCCCATGGCATGCAGGTTGGGCGCAAAGATATAGGCGTCCTCATAAATGGTCCGGTCCTGGATGACCGTTTTGTCCCCTTTCCGGATGTCGACAATCTGCCGGAACCTGCTGTTTAGAAAATAGATCTGCAGGTTGAAAGACCATCGCTGCATGTCTTCATAGAAGTTGTTCAGGTAAGGATTGGTCTCTACATCTTCGTAATGGGCTTCCCATCCGTAATGTTTTGAAAGCAGGCCTGCCAGGGTGGTCTTCCCTGAACCGATGTTTCCGGCAATGGCAAT
>SLSG01000053.1 GCA_007130545.1 Bacteroidales bacterium
CGGGATTGGTAAACCTTGATTGGCACCCGGCAACCGACCCCAATAATGATGAGCTAACCTACACCCTTTACAAGATAGATCCGGAGACTTTAGTTGAAACCCTGTTGTTTCAGGGTTCAGGTACAACCTTTGACTGGGATCCATATGATTTTCGGGACACCTATTATGATTTTCGTATAGATGTTTGTGAAGTTGTCGAACCTGTTTTATGTGTTTCTTTCACCTGGTCTGCTTCCAAGGCCAAAGCACAAGAAGTTTCAGAAGGTGAAGATTTGATTTTATTACAAACCTTTAATCCGTCTGTTTGGCAAGGTGGTAATTCCAGCTGGATTGCAGAAAGCAACTGGGCAAGAAATAAAATACCCGCAAACTTCAAACAAGTTCAGATCCCAGGAGGGAAAGACCATTACCCTGAAATAACCTCCGCCGTGGAGATTAGAAGTCTGTCTGTTGAATCAGGTGCTTCATTGGATATAGGAGCATCTGGATTTCTGCGGGTTGAAGAATTCGGTACCATTACGGGAACAATGACCATAGGCAGTACCGGCAAAATGACCATTGGCGGCGAACTAAGCGTTGCAGGTGCAACCAAGTCAGACCAGGGGTTGATCATTAAGTCTGATGCTGATGGAACGGGGTCGCTGATTCATTATACTTCCGCTGTAGGTGCCACGGTGCAGAAATATTTATCCGCCACTTCAGGATGGAAGAAAAACGCTGATCCCGCCTGGCATTGGATTTCACCTGCGGCAAGTGGTTCACCTGTTGCAGATTTTATCGCAGATTTAGGGACTAATTATGATCTTTTCAGGTGGAATGAATCTGCCGATATGTGGTTCAATCATAAACAATCTGTTAATTTTGATAGAACCAATTTCAAACTGGGGGAGGGGTATATTTTTGCTGCCCCGGATATAGGTACTTATACATTCACAGGGGAGTTGTTTGTGGACGACATGGTGTGGAATGATCTTACCCGCCAGGGGAGTACATCAACAGTATATGAACCCGGTTGGAACCTGGTCGGGGATCCCTATACCAGTGGCATCACCGTTGGCAATGGTTACTGGTCTTCACCAGGTAGCAATGTAGAATTGACCCCGAAATATTACGATGAGACAGATGCCAGCTATAAACCCTATACCGCGGGTTCGGTAATCCCTGCCATGACTGCCTTTTTTGTCCAGGTGACGGTGCCAGGAGCAACGAATGGATCACTTACCATCAGTAAGGATGCCCGTACACATGATGGCGGTGGCGGTAAGTCTGGCAGTGAAGAGCCATACATCATTCTGGCTGCCAGCCCCACACAGGGTTCAACCAGACAATTAAGCTATTTGCGCCATGCCTCGGATGTGACTACCGATTTTGACTACCGCTATGATGCCAGTTTTGGCCCCGGACAAGCACCGGTGCTTTACTCCCTGAAGCAGTCACACAAATTGTTGGTGCAGGGGATACCTGATATGGATGAGGCGACTGTAATCCCTTTCTTTTTCCAGCCAAACCATGAAGGACCTGAATTTTCCCTTGCGCTGGAGCGCAATATTGGAAATACGGAACTTTATCTGGTTGACAAGTTGCTTGGGGTGTCTCATGCATTGGGTGATGGAGACCCTTACACCTTTGCCTCACACGATCAGGACGGCTCACAGCGCTTTGAACTCAGATTCAGCGAACCCGATCCGACCAATATAGAACAAGCTATTGCTGAAGACCTGGTACATGTATTCATGAGTGACAACATCTTACATGTTAATTTCCTTGAGCCTTCGGGTGCATGCCGCCTTGAAATCATTGACCTGGCCGGACGCATCCTGCTGAGCAAAGACCTGGGTAACACCCTGCACCATCAGCAAGCATTGCATTTGCCAATGGGCATTTATATTGTCAGGCTGCAGCTGCCCAATGCCGTTCACACAGAAAAAATTGCCATTGGACAGTAATTGCGACACTGGGTAATAAAACAATAATCAAAAACACATATGTTTGTATGTTCAAAATATTCCTATATGAAAATCCGAATTGTTCTTGTGGTTCTATTGAGTTTTTTTAGCCTGGGTGTGATTGCACAACCGCCTCCACCAAGTGAAAGGGGTAGTGATGAGAATGAGCCTACCGGAACCATCGGCAGCGGCCTGATCATCATGCTGGCCATGGCTGCAGGATATGGCGCCAAAAAAGTCTATGACGCCCGCCGCCGCTTGTTGGAGTGAAGCAACCCCTCCATTGTAATAAGAAAGTTTGCCATGGTTTGGCAGTTGATGATGAACGGCAACTTCAAGCAACTGCCCTTCGGTAACCTTCCCAGCCAGGTTTAGTATTCCTGTAAATTTCCGCTTTGTCAGCTGCTGTGATTACTAGCTATTGTTTATAGTAATCGCGGTACCATTCCACAAAGGCTTTAATGCCCTTTTCAATGGGGGTGTTGGGCTTATAACCAGTGTCTTCCATCAAAGAGGTTGTATCGGCCCAGGTGGCTGGTACATCACCGGGTTGCATGGGCATTA
>SLSG01000188.1 GCA_007130545.1 Bacteroidales bacterium
AGATGGAAGCCATGCTGCGCGACTGGGTGAACTGGACCTGGCTGGCAGGGGACCATATCGTGGAACAGCATATGCACAACATCGACGTGGTCAACTGGTTCACCGGCAAACACCCCGTCAAAGCCGTGGGCGTTGGGGCCCGCCACCGCCGGCGCACAGGGGACCAATACGACTTTTTCAGTGTGGACTTTGAATTTGAGGACGGCATGCACCTGCACAGCATGTGCCGTCAGATAGACGGTTGTGCCAACAAGGTTTCGGAGCGCATTGTCGGCACCAAAGGGGTATCGAATTGCCAGAACCGGGTGGAGGACCTCGACGGCAACCCCCTATGGGAGTATGCCTATCCGCTGAACGAAGCCGGTCAGCCCACCTTCCAGGTGGCCGTCAGCCCCTACGACCAGGAGATCATCAACCTGGTGGCCGCCATACGGAACAACACAGCAATCAATGAGGCGGAAGCCTGTGCAATCTCCACGATGGTGGCTGTTATGGGCCGCATCAGTGCCTATACCGGCAAGGAAGTGACCTGGGAGGAGATGATGAACTCCAGCATGCGCCTGGGCCCGGCCGAACTTGCAATGGGACCCGTAAACATACCAAAAGACGTTCCCGTGCCAGGCACGGGGCCAGCCTAAAGCCGGACCCGTTACGGGACTTGCCTTAGGCCGCACAAAATCCCAGGGGGTGGTACGCCCCCGGACCTAAACCGATACGCCCATGAAAAGACGATCCTTTTTGACCCTTTCCGCCCTGGGCGGAGTGGCCTTGCTGGCCGGACAATGCACACCCGCCGGGGAAAAACCGGAGAAAAAGACAAACGGGGACCGGCTGAGGCTGTCCAGCCAGGAAGGCGTAGCCCCGGGGGAAAGCCTCAATGAAAAACTGGATTTTCTTGAAGAACACGGCTTTACGGGCATTGAACCCCATGGAGCCGGACTGGTTGACCGGGTCGGAGCGTTTCAAAAGGCCCTGCAAAACCGCGCCATTGGTGTAAGTGCCGTGGTGGCGGGATTCCGGGGCCACCTGATTGCAAAAGATCCGGCCATCAGAAAGGAAGCAATGGATTCCATCATGGAAATCCTGGAAGCTGCAGGTGCGCTTGGGGCTGCCGGATTGATTGTGGTGCCGGCGTTCAATCACCAGGAAAGCCTGCCCCACCAGGAAAGCCGCGAGCTGCTGGTGGAGCAGCTGGCAGCACTGGGGAACCACGCCAACAGACACAATACGAATATATTGATCGAACCGCTCAATCGGCGGGAAGCATATTTTCTCAGGCAACTGGCCGATGCCGCTGCCATTTGCCGGGATGCCGGCAGTGAAGGCGTGGGTTGCATGGGTGACTTCTGGCATATGACATGGGAAGAAACCAGCGACCTGGGGGCCTTGATTTCCGCCGGTCCCTACCTGAAGCATATGCACATCGCCAGCCGCCAACGCCGCCGGATGCCGGGAGAGGATGAGGGGGACAATTACGTGGACGGAATGATGGGCTTAAAGCATATTGGCTATCAGGGCTATATAAGTCTTGAGTGTGGCAGTGACGGGGACCGCCGGGAGACCATTCCCGCTGCAGCCCGACTGATACGACGGCAGTGGGAGGAAGCCGGGATCCTGTAGGCAAACCTGGTATCGCAGCCGGCCTTTTCGTGGATGCGGTCTCTGCAGGGGATGAATCAGCCTTGTAAATAATTTAAACCCGGATAAAATGAAAAACAAACTGACTCTTGCTGCCATTGGCCTGTTTCTGATGGCAATGACGCTTTCCTGCCAGCAGGACGGACAGGAGGGGGATTGGGTGGCCCTGTTCAACGGGAAGGACCTGGATGGCTGGAACATCAAAATTGCGGGATATCCCATGAATGAGAATTTCGGGAACACCTTCCGCGTGGAAGACGGGCTGTTGAAAGTGTCCTATGACGAGTACGAAAATTTTGACAACCGTTTTGGCCACCTTTTCTTTCACCAACCATTTTCCCATTACAAACTCCGGGTGGAATACCGGTTCACCGGGGAGCAGGTGCCCGGTGGTGCGGGGTGGGCCTACCGCAACAACGGCATCATGTTCCATGCACAGCCGGCAGAGACCATGGCCATTGACCAGCATTTCCCGATCTCGGTCGAGGCACAACTGCTGGGAGGGTCCGGAGAAGGTGAACGACCAACGGGAAGTGTTTGTACCCCCGGAACCAGTGTGGAAATTGACGGGCTCAAAATTGATGCCCATTGCTTCGGATCTGCGGGTCCGACAATAGACGGAGACCGCTGGGTCACCATGGAAATAGTGGTACTGGGAGACTCCGTGGTACACCACATCGTTGAGGGCGATACAGTGCTGACATACGGCAAGCTGCGTTACGAAGGGGCCATGCTGTATGATCTCCCCGGATGGGGCGATCTGGACGGCAAGCCGCTCACATCAGGTTATATTGCCCTGCAGGCAGAAAGCCATCCGACGGAATTCAGAAAAATTGAGATTATGGACCTTTCAGAAAAATTCCCATCTGGGGAACCAGTGGCCCTGGTTGAGCAGTACTACCATAAGGAATATTTCGTAAGCGGTAGTGACACCCTGCCCTACCGTATTATGTGGCCAGGAAATTTTCGGCCGGAAAAGCAATACCCGGTACTGTTGTTCCTGCACGGGGCAGGTGAGCGGGGACGGGACAATTCAGCCCAGCTTACGCATGGCGGTGCCTGGCTTGCTTCGGGAGATGTCAGAAGGGAATTCCCTGCGGTGGTAATCTTTCCGCAATGTGCATCCGACAACTGGTGGGCGAAAATGGAGCGTGACCAGTCGCCGGACGGAACCCTAAGCTTTGCCTTCAACCCGGATGGGGAACCCACCGTTTCGATGCGGCTGCTTACAGAATTGATGGATGAGGTCAACGGGCAGCCCTGGGCAGACAAACAAAGGTTTTACCTGGGTGGACTCTCCATGGGAGGGATGGGCACATTTGAATTGCTGCACCGCAGGCCGGAAATGTTTGCCGCTGCCTTCCCCATTTGCGGGGGCGGAAACCCGGGTGCCACGGAAGGTTTTGCCAAAAACACACCGCTTTGGGTATTCCATGGGGACAGCGACCCCATTGTAAGCCCGGACCTGAGCACAGCGATGGTGGACGCCCTCCGCGCGCATGGCGCGGAACCGCGGTATACCCTTTATGAAGGAGTCGGTCACAATGCCTGGGACCATGCGTTCCTGGAGAAGGACCTGCTGCCCTGGTTGTTTTCCTTCTCAAAACCATAAGCGCAACAATCTGCAGAATTTGTGTCCGCATGTAAATATTCTTTTATATTTGCATGTAGAATACCTGTGGAAATGCCCAAAAAGTTTGCTGCCATATCGCTAATCATGTTGGCCAGTGTCCTGATGCTGGCCCATGCGGTCATTCCCCACCACCACCATGAAAACCATGTCTGTTTTGAGCAGCAAAGCTGCAGCCATGACCAGGCCCACAATGGTCATTCAGAAGCTGAGCCTTACCCTGAAAACCAGGATGGTGAATGCTGCTTACTTGCAAACCTGCAGTTGTTCAATCATTCTGTCGGACGTGAAGGGCTTGAATGTCCCTGCTGTGAAATGGGAAGAGGGCAGTTCCGGCCGGATGTTTCCGCCACTTACGACACGCCATGGGCACCCCTTTTGGGGGAGAGGCCATTCAGACAGACACCACTTGATACCCCGGACAGGAAACCTTGCTATGCAGGGTTTGCATCTGCGTTGAGAGCACCCCCCCCTGCCTGATCCCAGAATTTCCAAATGCCGCTGACCTGCTGTCAGCCGGCTTTCCTTTTGCAGGCAAATCAACCTTAAACATTTTCAGATGCAAAAAATATTCGTAGCCACTTTGCTGGCCCTCCTGCTCGTATCGTGCGGGAACAGCAGCCGGCGCAACCAGTCAGACGATCCGAACCATATGCACCAGGATGGCCATGAGCATGTGCACCAGAACGGCAACGAGCATGCGCACCAGGATTGTGACGACCATGTGCACCAAAACGACAACGACCATGTGCACCAGGATTGTGACGACCATAGCCATGTGCACCATACAAAACCTGCCGGCCAGGAGTCATTTGTGCTGACCGGGGACGAAAGCATACTCCCCGGCGAATCCACGGGCGAACAAGATCATTAGGAGTCCGAACCCGGTAAACAACCCATTATGAAAAAATTGATCATCCCCTGCCTGATCGCCGGACTCCTGGTCCTGTCCGCTTGTTCAGCAGAAAACACTGAATGCCATGACCATGAACGGGTGGCGCTATACTTCACGGGTTATGGAGAATTTCTGGAGGTATTTGCAGAAGCGGACCCCCTTGCCACCGGCATAAATTCCTCCATCCTGGTTCATGTTACCCACCTGTCAGACTTCAGACCCCTTACAGAAGGGCGGGTGACTGCCAGCCTGATCACCGGAAACAGAGGGGTGCGGCAGACAGTGGAAGGCCCTGTACGTCCGGGTATATTCCGGATTCTTCTGCAGCCCGAAATTGCCGGAGAATCCCGCCTTGTCTTTGATGTGGAATGGGACGGCCACCGAGAGACCATTGAAGGGGGCCGGGTCATGGTGTTCACAGACCACCACCAGGCCCTCCACGCCGCAGAGGAGCTAAACGAGGAGATTCCCGGGGCAATTGTGTTCACCAAAGAGCAAAGCTGGGCAGTCGGGTTTTCGACCGGATTGGTCTCCAGCCAACACTTCGGTCCGGTGATCAAAACGGTCGGGGAAGTTCTGCCAGCAAGGGGAGACGAAGCCATTCTGACGGCCCGGGCCGGGGGCATTATCCACATTCCGTCTGCCAATCTGTATGAGGGGGTGGCGGTAAGGGCCGGGGAGACACTGATGGAGGTCACAGGAGGAGCCATGGCCGACAACAATGTGTCGGTTCGCTTCCAGGTAGCCAGGAGCCGCTATGAGAGGAGTCGAATGGATTACGACCGCATCAGCAGGCTGGCAGAGGAAAAGCTGGTAAGCGAAAGGGAGTTGCTGATGGCCAGGCAGGAGTACCTTGACGCCAGCACGGCTTACGGGAACCTGTCGGAAACCTATTCGAGCGGCGGACATGCCCAAAAAAGCCCTGTCAACGGCTATCTCTCCCAATTACTTGTCGAACAGGGGAAATACGTGGAACAGGGTCAGGCCCTGGCTGTGATCTCCGGCAACCGCAGCCTTGTAATACGCGCCCAGGTTCAACAGCGATACGCGGAACTGCTGGTAGACCTCAGGGATGCGAACCTCGGACTGGCAGACGGGACCATGCAGCCGCTGGAGGCATTCAGTGGAAGTATCATTTCTGTTGCCCGCAATGTCCACCCCGCAACACATATGCTGCCGGTGCATATTCGTGTGCAGGGAGGCAGGGGGCTTGTGCCCGGCGGACTTACAGATGTATACCTGAAAACAGGCACTGACCTCCCGGTGCTGGTCGTTCCAAACACTTCCCTGATTGAGGAGCAAGGCAATTTCTTTGTTTTCGTGCAGAACCATCCGGAGCGCTTTGTCAAACGGGAGGTACAGACCGGGCAGACGGACGGGATTCAAACCGTGATAACGGGGGGGCTGGCAGAAGGGGAACGCATCGTCACCCGGGGTGCGGTCATGGTAAAAATGGCGGCATCTGCCGGGGACCTGGACCCGCATTCCGGACACGTTCATTAATAAGCAGGAGGTCATTATGCTGGATAAAATATTGCATCTCTCGCTTGACAACCGCCTGCTGGTGGTACTTCTGGGCATTGTGGTGATGGTTGCCGGGGCACAAATTGCATCCAGGATGGATGTGGACGTATTTCCTGACATTACCGCACCCACCGTCGTGATCATGACCGATGCCCACGGCATGGCCCCTGAAGAGGTGGAGCGGCTGGTCACTTTCCCGATTGAAACGGCCGTGAACGGCGCCACCGGTATACGCCGGGTGCGCTCCGCCTCATCACAGGGGTTTTCCTTTGTCTGGGCAGAGTTTGACTGGGGAACCGATATTTACAAAGCCCGACAGGTCATCAGTGAAAAAATGGTGGAGGTCAGTCCGCATATGCCTTCAGGCATCGGGCCCCCTACCCTTGCACCCCAGTCTTCCGTCATGGGAGAGGTCCTTTTCGTCGGTCTTCAGTCTGACAGCACCAGTATGCTTGACCTGCGAACGATCGCAGATTGGGATATCAAACCTGTATTGATGGCCACCGAAGGTGTCAGTCAGGTTACAGTCATTGGAGGCGACTACAAGCAGTACCAGGTATTGGCCGATCCATTCCGCATGAAGCATTTCGGGATAGGGATGGATGAACTTGCCGCCGCCTGCGAGGAATTCAGCAACAATGCACAGGGAGGGATCTTGCGGCAATACGGGAACGAGTATGTCGTCAGGGGGATCGCCCGGACAAATCGCATCGAAGAACTGGGTGCCTCCCTGGTGAAATGGTCTGACGGCACGCCTGTAAGGGTCAATGATATTGCTACGATCAGGATCGGATCCGGAATTAAAATGGGACATGCCTCCCAGAATGCCAGTCCGTCTGTGATCCTTTCCATTTCCAAGCAGCCACTGGCAAACACCCTGAAGCTTACGGAGGCGATTGAAAGAAACCTGGACGCCCTCATGCATTCCCTGCCCCCGGATGTTAAGCTGGATACCGGGATTTTCCGCCAGGCAGACTTCATCGAGACAGCCATTCGCAATGTGCAGCGGGTGCTGCTGGAAGGGGCGGTTTTGGTGACCATTATTCTTTTCCTGTTCCTGATGAGCTTCCGGACCACGATCATTTCGCTGATCGCCATACCGGTTTCCCTGCTTACAGCCGTGATTGCCCTTCACCTGTTGAACCTGAACATCAATACAATGAGCCTTGGTGGTATGGCCATTGCGATTGGTTCCCTGGTTGACGATGCCATCATTGACGTGGAGAATGTATACAAGCGGCTGCGGCAGAATATTCAACTGCCGCCAAAAGAACGCACACCCGTGCTGAAAATCGTGTTCGACACTTCCAAGGAGATCCGTTCATCCATCATCAAGGCCACCCTGATCATCATCGTGGCTTTTGTCCCCCTCTTTTTCCTCACCGGAATGGAAGGACGGATGCTTCAGCCCCTTGGCATAGCCTATATCGTAGCGCTCTTCGCCTCACTAATTGTGGCCATGACATTGACCCCTGTGCTAAGCTACTTTCTGCTGACAAATGAAAAAAGACTAAAAAAAGCCGTGAAAGAACCCTGGCTGAGCAGGAACCTGGCCCGGATTTACCGCCAATCTTTGCTGCAGGCACTGCAATACAAGCGGCTGGTCATCACAGGCATTTTCATTTTGCTAATCATGGCATTGGCAGCTTTACTGAACATGGGCAGGAGTTTCCTTCCCGAATTCAACGAAGGGGCACTGACCATCAGTGCTGTCAGCCAGCCGGGTATCTCACTGGATGACAGCAATGAGATCGGCAATGCCCTGGAAAGGGCCGTCCTTACAATTCCGGAGGTTACCAGCACGGCCAGACGCACCGGGAGAGGGGAACTGGACGAGCATTCCCAGTCGACCAACAGCGCCGAGATCGATATAAATTACCTATTGGAAGGCCGTTCAAGAGAGGCATTCCTGCAGGACATCAGGGAAAAACTGGGCTCTGTTCCGGGGGTCGCATTTATGGTCGGACAGCCATTGGGCCACCGCATCGACCACATGATATCCGGAACCCGTGCCAACATCGCCATCAAGATCTTCGGTCCCGATCTGAGTACCCTTTACCTTACCGGAAAAGAGATCGAGGCAGCAATCAGCAGTATCCCCACCCTGGTGGATGTTACCACAGCAGAGCAGGTGGAGGTTCCCCAGATCCAGGTAAGGGCAAACCGTGAACGCCTGGCATATTTTGGCATTCCGGTTGGAGAGTTCATTCGTTATGTGGAACTTGGCTTTTCCGAAAAAAAGCTTGGTGAGATATTTGAGGATCAGCGTAGTTTTGACCTTGTTCTCCGCTTGAATGAAGATTACACAGAGGATATGGATGGCTTGAGAAATGCACTGATCAGGACGGCTCACGGCAGTTTTGTACCGCTTATGGAGGTTGCTGATATACAGTCTCTCTCCGGACCCAATACCATCAGCCGGGAGAATGTACAGCGCAATATTGTGGTTTCAGCCAACGTCTCAGGGGGAGGACTAAGCAAGGCCGTGGACCAGATCAGGGAACACATTGCAGCAGATGTCAGCCTGCCCGAGGGTTACCGCATAGAATACGGCGGACAGTTTGAAAGTGCTGAAGCCGCAACCCGCACCCTGATCATTGCTTCCATGCTGGCCGTGCTTGTGATATTCCTGCTGCTTTTCCAGGAATTCAGGCATCCGGGACTTGCGGGCATCGTGCTGCTGAATCTTCCGCTTGCGCTGATCGGAGGGGTCTTTGCCATCTGGCTCACCTCCGGTGTGCTGAGCATTCCCGCCATCATCGGCTTTATCACCCTGTTCGGGATAGCGACAAGGAACGGGATACTGCTGATCACACGTTACCTGCGCCTGCAAAAGCAGGGTGTGTCACTGAAAGACTGCATCATAGAAGGCTCAGCAGACAGGTTGAATCCCATCCTGATGACAGCGCTTACTGCCGGACTGGCGCTCATTCCGCTGGCACTGAGCGGTGATGTGGCAGGCAATGAGATACAGAGTCCGATGGCGAAGGTGATACTCGGCGGACTGCTCACCTCTACCCTGCTGAATATTTACCTTGTGCCCATGGTTTACAGCATTTTTGTATCCCGTCGGATGGGAAAGGCTGCAGTGATTAATGAATAAAAACATCTGAAGATGAAGTCAATAATCATATTTACAGCTGCATTGCTCAGTATAAGTTCATTGCAGGCAGCGCCACCCATAGACACCGTTCTGGATGAGATTGAGCAGAACAATACGGGACTGGCTGCTTTCCGCCGCCAGGTGGAGGCCATGGCGCTGGAGAACCGTACCGGCCTTCTGCCGCATGATCCTGAGGTTGAATTCGCCTACCTCTGGGCTAGCCCTGCCGAGATCGGCCCCCGCACCAACCTCAGCCTGGTACAATCCTTTGATTTTCCCACAGCATATGGTTACAGAAACCGGATCGCAGATGGCAAGGACCGGCAAATCCTGGCCGAATACAGCAGGAGGCGGATGGAAATCCGGCTCGAAGCTGCATTGGTCTGCATTGAACTGATCCATGCCAATGCCATGGGAAGGGAGCTGCAAACCCGGGTGTCTCACGCCAGGCACCTGGCCGAAGGTTACAGCCGTTTGATGGCGCTTGGAGAAACCAATGTACTGGAATACAATAAGGCCCTGCTGAACCAGTTAAACCTTGAAAATCAGGCCGAAAGGAACCAGGTTGAAAGGACTTCGCTGCTGGCAGAGCTGCAACGTCTGAACGGCGGTGTGCCAGTAGAATTGGAGGCAGACAATTTCCCCGATCCGCAGATTCCGCTTGATTTTGAACAATGGTTTGCTCAGGCAGAGGAACAAAACCCGGTATTGCAGTGGATAAGCAGCGAGGTGGAGGTCAGTCAGTCCAGGGAAAGGCTGATGCGGGCCCAGGCACTGCCGGGGTTTTCTGCAGGCTATGTTAGCGAAGCCCTTGCCCATGAACAGTTTCGCGGATTTGCCGTAGGCGTTTCCATCCCGCTGTGGGAGAACCGGAATGCAGTGAAAACAGCACGTGCACAAACCCTGGCCGCCAGGGAGCTGGAGGCAGACCAGAGGCTGCAGTTCTATCACCAGTTGAAGGCCGGTCATCACAAGACTGTGGAGCTTTATGAAAGCACGAGACGTTTCAGCGAGGGACTCGCCGCACTTGAACAGTTCCGGCTGCTGGAAGTGGCATTAACGCAGGGCGAGATCAGCCTGCTAAACTTTCTGACCGAGCTGGGATTCCTTTACCAGGGCATGGACAGGCTGCTGGATGCCCAAAAGGAACTCCACATTTCCATGGCCATACTGAACCAGTACCGTTAATCCAGAAATAATACCATAACTTTCACAAAGCAGTAACCTTATGAAAATTATTGGATTAATTGCATTTGCCGGTATGATCGTGATGAACTACCTGGCCAAT
>SLSG01000135.1 GCA_007130545.1 Bacteroidales bacterium
TCTTTTTTCTGGCCGTGGCCATAGCCAGGCCACTGGCATTGATACCCGGGGTCATTGCCGCCACCTGGTACAAGGATTTCGCCACCCAGAAAAAGGCATCAGGCAAACTCATGACCACCACCCTGCTCATGACACTAACCGCCCTGGTCGCCCTGATGCTCATGGCCGGACCATTTATCCGTTTTTTCTACAGTGACGAATTTGTGACAGTGGTTCCGTTGGTGCACCTGGCAGCCGGGGGCATGCTGCTTTATGGACTGGCCAGTTTCTACAACCGATTTTTGGAAGCCCACGGACGGGGAGAAACCATCCGCAATACTTTTATTGTCATGGGATTGGTTCTGACCACGCTAAACCTGATACTCATTCCGGCCAGGGGAGAAACCGGCGCCATGATGGCCATGATCATTTCAAGCGGGGTCTATTTGGCCGGGATGGCCCTGGGTTATTACAGACTCATCAGGCCGCAATCCAATTAAACACTGGCAACGCCCGGGAGGACAATGGAGAAGGTACTTCCCCTGCCAGGGAGGCTGTCAAGCTTGAGCTCCCCGCCCATGAGCTTCACCAGGCGACTGGAGATATTCAGGCCCAGACCGGTTCCCTCGTATTGGCGGTTATCACCCGAACTGAGCTGATTGAACGATTCAAAGACTTTTTGGTGATGCTCCCGGGCAATGCCGATACCCGTGTCCTTCACATCAATGATGATGGTATGCAGGGTCTCGTTTTCAGTGGTTTTCCCTTTCGGGGATGGGGGTTCAGGGATGGCATCGGCAAGGATCTCCACATGGCCCTTGTGGGTGAACTTAACGGCATTGCCCACGATGTTGAACAGTACCTGGCGAAGCCGCCCCTCATCCAGCAAAAACATCTGGTCAGCACGGGATGTAATATTCAGATCAAGGGTCAGCCCCTTTTCCCTGAGTTTGGGCATGAAGGTATCCCGCACAAATTCCAACAGCGATTTAAGCCTGGTTTCATCGGGCTGGATATGCATCATACCTGCTTCAGCCCTTGAAAAATCGAGCAAGTCATTCAACAACCTCAATAAAGACTGGCTGCTTGTTAGGGCTGTTTTCAGATGCTTTTTATGGGTCGGATCGGATGTTTGGTCTTCGACCAGCTGGGTAAACCCGATGATGGCATTCAAGGGGGTGCGTAACTCATGGCTCATGTTGGCCAAAAATTCTGTTTTTGCCCGGTTGGCCGACTCGGCTGTATCCAGGGCTGAGATCAAAGCCCGCTCATAATTCATGCGCGCGAGGCCACCGGCCATGATGCTGGCCGTTAGCTTCAACAGGGCAATGATTTGCTTATCCCATTTTTTTTGTTCCCTGACCGAGTCAAAACCGGCAAAACCTGCAAAATCCTGCCCGTTGAACATGGGTACCACCAGCAGCGATTTGACCCCTTGCGCCAACAATATCCGTTTTTCGCCCTCATAAAGTGAGGAGTCGGGCAAATCAGATACCAGCGGAATGTAAATGAACTCATTGATGGTGAGCGTATCCCGCCAGCGAGGTACCACATCAAAGGGAATCCCCTGCAGGTTATCCTTTTCGGCCGAAATCCCTTCAGCACACCATTCGTGGGTGTTGCTCACCTCATGTTTTTTCTTGTCGTAACCGAAAATATAGGCGCGGTCAACCCCACTGTTTTCGCCCAATTGTTTCAACACTTGCGAAACGACTTCATCCATCTGTCCAGGTTCGGTCAGGATGAGTTTTTCAGACAATTTCACCACCAGGCTGTACAAATCATTGAGACGACCGGTCTCCTTTTGTAGCGCTTCCAGCTCACTGATGTTGCGCACGTAGAATCCCAGCGTAATAAACCATCCAAAAGCCAGCAAGGCAAAAGACAATACCAGGGGGCTATAGTCAATGGGGGTCAAGTTGAAGATAAAAAGCAAGCTTGTGATCAAGGGTACAATGATCCCCAACACAACCCCAAAATGGCTCTTTCGGAACCTTTTATACCGCATATTGTAGAGAAACAAGACCAATGCAGCAGCAACCAGACCATAAGAATAGATGGAATGAACCCAATACCAGCTTCCGGGGGTAAAATGCATCACCTCCACATCTTGAAACACCATTCCAGATGTAATATCAGACCAAAACAGCCCATGCAAGGAATTGGTAAACATCATCAGGATGCTCAGCCCGGGAATAAACCACAAGATGTAGGGCAAGCGTTTGTTGCAAAGCAGCGGGCTTCTTGCATAATCAAGGGCAAAACAAAAAAGAAAAACAGGCAAGGTAATGATCCCCAGAAAGGAGAGCTTGCTCATGAGCATGCTATAACCCAAAGGCACCAACAACCACATCCCGCTGAAAAAAGCCCAGACAGCTACAGATATCACCACCGGGATGAAGCGGGCAAACTTTCGCTTCATGTCAACATACCTGATCTGGAAAACCATCATCAGCGACAGGAAGGCGCTCAAAAAGGATAAGGATACGTAAAGCTCCATCTAAACGTTGTATTGGTATAA
>SLSG01000013.1 GCA_007130545.1 Bacteroidales bacterium
ATGGAGCCAAGATCGGGATCATCGGACTGAACGGGTCGGGCAAGTCGACCCTGATGCGCATCATTGCCGGGGAGGAGAAGTCCTTTCAGGGCGAAGTGGTCTTTTCCCCTGGCTACACGGTGGGCCACCTGGCGCAGGAACCCTTGCTGGATGATCAAAAGACGGTCAGGGAGATCGTGGAGGAGGGCGTACAGGAGGTGGTGGATGTTTTGCGGGAATACGAGGAGGTGAACCTGAAGTTCTCGGAACCAATGGGGGATGACGAAATGAACCAGCTCATTGAGCGGCAGGGGGAATTGTCTGACCTGATCGAACAGCACGACGCCTGGGACCTGGACAACAAGCTTGAACGTGCCATGGATGCCCTGCGTTGCCCCGAGCCGGATGCCCCGGTGAAGAACCTCAGCGGGGGGGAAAGGCGGCGGGTTGCCTTGTGCCGTTTGCTCCTGAGGGAGCCGGACATCCTCTTATTGGATGAGCCTACCAACCATTTGGATGCCGAAAGCGTGGAATGGCTCGAACAGCACCTTAAGCAATACAAGGGGACGATCATTGCCATCACCCACGACCGGTATTTCCTGGACAATGTGGCCGGCTGGATCCTGGAGCTGGACCGTGGGGAAGGCATTCCCTGGAAGGGAAACTATACTTCCTGGCTGGAGCAGAAGACCAGGCGGCTGGAAATGGAGGAAAAAACCGAAAGCAGGCGCCGCAAGACCCTGGAGCGTGAGCTGGAGTGGGTGCGGATGAGTCCAAAGGCCAGGCATGCCAAAGGCAAGGCCAGGCTGAATGCTTACGACAGAATGCTCAGTGAGGATGTCAGACAAAAGGAGGAAAAGCTGGAGATTTTTATCCCGAACGGACCCCGGCTCGGGAACAAAGTCATTGAGGCAAACAATATCAGCAAGGCCTTTGGAGACAAGCTGCTGTTCGACGAACTGGCATTTTCCCTGCCCCCGGCAGGCATTGTCGGCATCATCGGTCCGAACGGGGCCGGGAAGACCACGCTGTTCCGGATGATTATGGGGCAGGAAACGCCCGACAAGGGGGAGTTTCAGATCGGAGAAACGGTGCGGATCGGCTATGTGGACCAGGCCCATGTGGACATCGACCCGGGAAAAAGTGTCTGGGAGGTTATTTCAGGCGGACATGAACTGATCAATTTGGCCGGCAGACAGATGAACAGCCGTGCCTATGTGTCCCGCTTCAACTTCAGTGGTCCCGACCAGACCAAGAAATGCGGGGTGCTCTCCGGCGGGGAGCGCAACCGGCTCCACCTGGCACTGACCCTGAAAAGCGAAGCCAATGTGCTGCTGCTGGATGAGCCGACCAATGACATTGACGTGAATACGCTCAGGGCCCTGGAGGAGGGCCTGGAGAATTTTGCAGGCTGTGCGGTCATCATCACCCACGACCGCTGGTTCCTGGACCGCATCGCCACCCATATCCTTGCATTTGAAGGGGATTCCAATGTCTGCTTTTTTGAGGGGTCCTATTCAGACTACGAGGAGAATAAGAAAAAAAGACTGGGCGATACCGGCCCGAAACGCATCAAATATCGTAAATTGAAGGCGGACTAAAAAACGCCGAATTTCACACCATAAAATTTATTATCCGAATGAATGAAATTGAAAAATTAAAGGCAGTGGCCACCCAGGTGAGGCGGGACGTGCTGCGAATGGTTTACGGGACACGCTCCGGGCACCCCGGTGGTCCGCTTGGCTGTGCCGAGCTTTTTACCGCCCTGTACTTTTCGGTCCTGAAGCACGAACCCGGGAAATTCTCAATAGATGGCAGGGGAGAGGACCTGTTTTTCCTTTCCAATGGCCACCTGGCTGCAGGTTGGTACAGCGTACTGGCCCGCAGCGGGTATTTTGACAAGTCGGAACTGGCCACCCACCGACACATAGACTCCAGGCTGCAGGGACATCCGGCCACGGAAGAAGGGCTTCCCGGCATCCGGGTGGCCAGTGGCTCCCTTGGGCAGGGGCTCAGCGTGGCCTGCGGTGCGGCCCTGACAAAAAAGCTGAACGGAGATCCCCGCCTGGTTTATTGCCTGATGGGGGACGGGGAGCAACAGGAGGGACAGATCTGGGAGGCTGCCATGTTTGCAGCGGCCAAAAAAATTGACAACCTGATCGGCATTGTTGATTACAATGGACAGCAGATAGACGGACCCGTGGATGAGGTGCTCCCGCTGGGGGACCTTGGGAAAAAATATGAAAGCTTTGGCTGGCAAGTAATCGAATTGAACGGAAATGTGATGGAGGAGGTCCTTGCCAGACTGGAGAAAGCGGCTTCCCTTTGCGGGCGCAAGCAGCCTGTGATGATCCTGATGCGGACCGAAATGGGGCATGGGGTGGATTTCATGACAGGTACGCACGAATGGCATGGCAAGTCGCCCGACGACGAACAGTTTAAACGTGCCCTCGATCAACTGGAGGAAACCTTAGGAGATTATTAATTTGCTGATCCGACAAAAACATTAATAAATGAAAGAATATACTTATACAGAGAAAAAAGACACCCGTTCAGGCTTTGGTGCCGGCTTGCTGGAAGTGGGTAAAAACAATCCAGAGGTGGTGGCGCTTTGCGCAGACCTGACTGGTTCCCTGATGATGAACGCATTCAAGGATGCTTTCCCGGAGCGATTTTTCCAGGTCGGTATTGCCGAGGCCAATATGATGGGCATCGCAGCCGGTTTAACCATAGGCGGTAAGATCCCCTTTACAGGAACTTTTGCAAATTTCAGTACCGGAAGGGTGTACGACCAGATCAGGCAATCCATTGCCTATTCGGGTAAGAACGTAAAGATCTGCGCCTCGCATGCCGGACTAACCCTGGGGGAGGACGGCGCCACACACCAGATTCTGGAAGACATTGGCATGATGAAAATGCTTCCGCATATGACCGTCGTTGTTCCCTGCGACTATAACCAGACCCGCGCCGCCACTTTGGCTGTTGCCGATGTAGTCGGACCCGTTTACCTGCGGTTTGGAAGGCCCAAGGTGCCCAATTTTACTCCGGCGGACCAGGTGTTTGAGATCGGAAAAGCCATCGTACTTAACGAAGGCACAGACGTCAGCATCTTTGCCACCGGCCACCTTGTATGGGAAGCCCTGGAAGCAGGAAAGGCACTTTATGCCGAAGGTGTGTCTGCCGAAATAATAAACATCCATACCATTAAACCTTTTGATGTGGAGGCTGTCTTACAGTCAGTAAGAAAGACCGGCTGTGCGGTTTCTGCGGAAGAGCACCAGCTGCATGGCGGACTGGGAGAAAGCCTGGCCCGTGTCTTTGCGGGCGGTTACCCGGTTCCGCTGGAAATGGTTGCCGTTATGGACCGGTTTGGAGAAAGCGGCAAGCCTGCGGATCTGATGAAGAAGTACGGCCTGGATGCCGCCCATATTGTGAAAGCCGCAAAAAGGGTACTGGCCAGGAAATAGCTGAAACGTGTGTCGGGATGTACACAGATGAAGAGCTTCTGGATAAGTTTTTTCACGGGGACAATCCCGCTTACGCGTTCAACCTGATTGTCAGGAAGTACCAGCAGCAGGTGTACTGGCATGTAAGGCGCCTGGTGATCTGCCATGAGGATGCCAACGACATTGTGCAGGATGTGTTTGTAAAAGCATGGAAAGCCCTGCAGAACTTTCGCGGAGACTCAGGGCTCTTCACATGGCTGTACCGGATCGCCACCAATGAAGCCCTCAGCTTCCTTAAGCGGAAAAGAACCCGCTTTATGCTCCCGCTGGTCGACCTGGAGCGGCAGCTTTCTGAATCCCTGGAGTCAGATGTGCATTATGACGGCAATGCCATAGAAAAAAAGATACAAAAAGCCATCCTTTCTTTGCCGGAAAAACAGCGTGTGGTGTTCAACCTCAGGTATTATGACGAAATGAAATACGAAGACATGGCAAGGGTTCTGGATACCTCGGAAGGCGCCCTGAAGGCCTCCTACCACCATGCCGTGAAAAAAATAGAAAAATACATCAGGAAATGATTAAACCATTTGCCCGGAAAGATATCTAATTTAAAAACCCATACAATGGAAAAAGCCAGCAAGAAAGACATCAGGAAGGAACTGTCCGCTTTGGGCAGCAGCCTGCCGTCTGCAGGCGAGGAATCCCCTTTCCGCGTGCCCGATGGGTATTTTGACCAGCTTCCCCGTTCGGTCCAGGAGCGCTTGGCTACCGGGGAAAAACCCAGGACAAGCTGGTTGCCCGTGCTGTCGCCCCGCCGCCTGCAACTGGGTATTGCTTCCCTGGTTCTGCTGGCCGTGTTTTCGTTCGGACTGTTCTTTATCCAAAAGGAGACGGAGCAAGGCGTGCTGTTCGCCACAGAGGAGGAGGAATCTGAGTTTTACTTTTCCATGTATGCTGATCTGGATCCCTTTTCCTGGTATGACCTGGTGCTGGAAACCGATATCACTGCCGATGAGTTGTATTTTGGCCTGGAGGAAGCCCCCTACGGGGATCCGGATGAGGATGTCTTTCTCGATTATCTTTATGAGAACCTTAGGACTTTTGAACTCGGGGCCGGGGACTATATTTTTCCATAAAACGACATACCATGAAATATATCAATAAATGCCTGCTTTTTCTGCCCGTTATTCTCATCAGTTTTTCTGTTGCGGGTCAGCAGGGACAACGGAGGATGCATGATGAGCGTATGCGGGCCATCGAATCCCGGCGCATCGCCTACTTTACAGAAAAAATGTCCCTGACACCCTCAGAGGCCACCGTTTTCTGGCCGATCTACAATGAATACCTCCGGGAGATGGAGGAACTGAACCTCCGGCAGCGGCAGTGGAGTCGCGAACTGGACGCCAGTTCAGGTATGAGCGAGGCTGAGGCGGCAGCATTTGCCGAGCGGGAAGTGCAGCGATTTGAGCAGACTGCCCGGCTGAAGCGCACCTATCATGAAAAACTGAAAGCGGTGCTGCCGGCGAAGAAGATTGTGCAGTTGTATGAGGCGGAGAAAAGTTTCAACCGCTTATTGTTCCGTGAAAGCCAGCACCGCATGCGGGACAGAAGAGGGCAGTGAAGCCGGTCCCGGATCAGATGATTTCCAGGCCTTCTTTTTTTATCCATCCCATATTTCCGTTCGCCAGGCGGATCTCGACCCAGTCTCCGATCATACCGGTCATTTCCACTTTGGATCCTTCATGGACCACAAACAGATCCGGGCTATCCGGACGGGGAGCACTTTTGGCCGTGGTGCGTGGAACAAACACGATGCCCTCTTTCCGGTTCGTTTGAACATTATACTGGTCACTTGCAGCCAGCAATGACAGGGTGCTGCAAAACAACAAACCCAGGGCAAGGAAAAACGACCACTTCCTGACAATACGTGTGCGGGAAAAGAAATACCAAAGCATCCCCAGCAGAAAAGCCATGGCAAATGCAATGCTTGTCCTGGCCCAGCCGTCTGCGGTTTGTCTGCCCAGCAGATTTTGCTTCCATTTTTCATAGAACAGGACCGGGACCGGTTCGATGCGGTCGGTCAGCCGCTGCTGTGCCAGCCGGAGGTTGTGACGCAGGGCTTCATCTGAAGGCCTCAGCCGCAGTCCCCTTTCATAATTCAATATGGCTTTTGCTACCTGGTTCATCCTGAAGTAGGCATTCCCCAGGTTATAATATAGTTCCGGGGCGGTGAATCCCATGAACAGCACCTCTTCATAAAGTTCGGCAGCATGCGGGTATTCACCGTTCATATATGCCTGGTTTCCGCGCTCCACCAATTGCCAGGCATCCGTTGCGGCACATGGCAATGTGTACAGGAGTATGGCGGTCATGGCCATGGTAAACATTCTCATGTCTTTTTTCTTTTTCTGAATTCCTTTTCCAGTTCCACGATGGTTGACAAGGCGAGATGATAGGTCTCTTCCATGCGTGAATCCTTCTCTCCGGGGGCAAACCTTGCGAATTCACAAGTCTCCATGGCATCCATGGTGGCTTGTGCAAGCCCGGCCGGGATGTCATTTTGTGCCAGCATTTCCGCGATGTTTTCCCGGCTGAGTGCCGATACCGGGAGGGCAAGGCGGTCGGAGAAATAACCCCAGAGGGCCCGGGAGATCTCATTAAAGAACATGGACCGATCCTCGTTCTTCAGATAAATGCGGGCCTTTCCCAGTCTTTTGCGGGCAAGCTTCCGGGCTTTTCTGGTGCGCAGACGCGTCACGTCGGCATGCAGCCTCACCTGCCTTCGCCAGTATATCAAAACGGCAATGAACAGCAAAAAGGGCATGGACAGCCAAAGGTAAAATGCCCTGCTTTTAAAAAATAATTGTCCGGCCGGCCTCAGCGTAAAAGGGCTGGTGTTTATAAACCGGATGTCGCTGCCCAGCTGCCTGATCCCTTCCTGACCTCCTGCCACCGCTTGTCCGGAACCCGGGCGGCCGGACACCCGCAATGTGAATGGTCCGACTTCCCTGGTCACATACCTCTGACTGCCGGGGTCAAAAAAAGACAGCTGCATGGCCGGGATCTCAAAGTCCCCGCCGGCACGCGGGATTACCAGGTAATCGAACGTGCGGGTCCCCCTGATCCCATCCGACTCCCTTTGGAACCTGTCCTCTACCAAAGGATCGAAAACCTCAAGGTCCGCCGAAAAATGGAATTCCGGCTGCTGCATCATGCCCAGGTTGCCCTTTCCGTTGATAATGATTTTCAGGTTTGCTGCCTCGTTCACATGCAGTTCCTGTGGGTTTAAGCTCCCCGATACGTCAAAGCGGCCCACCAGGCCGGTAAAGGAGGGCGGACGGTTTTGAACCGGAAGGGGCCGGACGTTCAGGCGTATCTGATTGGAGCGAATATTTACCGGGATGTTCTGAAAATTGTCAAAGGGGGTGCCGGAGAAAAAATCATCGAACAGGCTGCCCCTTGACGCCCGGAGCCTTACCATGCATTCCACCTCCAGGGGTTCCACAGTGAGCTCCCCGGGGCGCTGGGGAAAAAGTGCCACCCTGCGGATCTCCGCCACGTTATAGGTGATCCCGTCAATGACCTCCGTGGTGACTTCAGGCTGGGAGGGGCCATCCAGGTTTTCGGACCAGAACCCCTGAAAGGAGGGAAGCCTTTCGACTGAATAGCGCGTGATCGGGACACGTGTATAGATCCTGTAGGAGACGACCACCTGTTCAGACTCGAATGGGTTTTGGTTGCTGACCGTGGCCCGTATGAATAAATCTTCCTCCCCTGGAGCCTGGGGAGTCTGCCCTGCCCCCGGTTGTTGCCGGGGAGTCTGCGGGGATGCGGCCGGTGCCTGCCCGCTCACGACGATCCGGACCGGGTTCCCGGTGACGGTTTCCCCGTTTGCCGTGGCACTGGCCGGTGGAATGCTGAATTCACCTTCCTGTAAAGCTTCAAGAATATATGTATAGGATACGGAAACAGAGGTTGTTACCTGATTGTTTATAATCTGGGTGGAGCTGCTGGTGGACTGGCTGGGCCCGGAGACCAGTCTGAACCCCTCAAAGGAAGGAGCCTGGAAGGATTCCGGCCGGGCGTTCAGGGTATAGACCAGGCGAAATCGCTCCCCTGAGGCCACCTGGGAAGGAGCCGACACACTCATGACGAGCTCGTCTGCATGGGCGATGGCAAATGCAGATAGCATCAAAAGCAGGCCAATAAAAACTACTTTTCTATTCATGGGCACATAATGGTTACCACTCCCTTTCAACCCGTCCCGGCCGGGTGGTTTCGTTTTCCCTTGTAAGGCTTTCCTGTACTTTTTGTTCCATCTGGTTCAGTGCGTCGAGAATTCTTTCGGCTTCCTGCCGGCTAAGCTGCCCGGATTGCGGACGTGTTTCTCCTTCCTGGTCTTCTTCCTGGTCCTGCGGCGGGTCCGTTTCCCCGCTCTCATCCCCATCTCCTTCACCTTCTCCTGCTTGCTGCTCACCGGGTGGGGGCTCCTGTAGGTGCTTCATTGCGTATTCCAGGTTGTAGCGGGTGTCATCGTCTGATGGGCTGATCCGGAGGGCATTCTTATAGGCCTCTATCCCTTCGCCGTAACGTTGTGCTCCCAGGTGGGAATTTCCCAAATTATGGTAGGCACTGGCGAGGTTTATGTCGGAAGGGGCCAGGCGGGTCAATGCATCAAAAAGACTGGCGGCCTCATCAAATCTGCCCTGACGATAGAGGGCATTCCCAAGGTTGAACAGGGCCCTGGCGTTTTCGGGGTCTGCCTCCAGTACGCGGCGGTAATCCAATTCCGCTTCTGCATAATTCCCTTCATTGTAATGTCGGTTCCCTTGCCGGACCATGGATCTGTCCTGGCCGCCTTGGGCCATAGCGGCAGAGCATCCGGCCATTAAGAAAATGAATATTACCAAGCGGGTCATGATAAAAAAGTTTTTGCTAAACGTTCAGATCGGGAATAAGCGTATTTTATCAAGCCATTTATTCTTTCTTTCAAAGATAAAAATATCCAGGACCAGCAGCAGCAATACAAGGGCGACAAAATATTGGAAACGACTCTCATAATCGGAAAAGACCAATTGATCGTATGTCTCTGCTTCCATTTTCCGGATCTCCTCCAGCAGTGTAATCAGGCCCAGATCGGCCCCGCTACCCGCGGTGAAGGTCCCGCCTCCGGCCTCGGCGATCTGCCGCAACATCGCTTCATCGTAACGTGTTACAACCGTTTGTCCCTGCTTATCGGTCAGAAACCCTGCCGGCCGGTTGTTCCGGTAAATGGGAATGGGCGCGCCCCCGGGTGTGCCGACTCCCACGGTGTGGATGGTAATCCCGTGCTGTTTGGCTTGCCTGGCTGTACTTACCGGATCGTCCAAATGGTTCTCCCCATCACTGATAATGATCAGGGCCCTGTTTTTTCCGTCATCCGGCAGCGAGGCCATGGCCCTTTCTATGGCACTTTTTATGGAAGTTCCCTGCTGCTGGATGCTGTTTGTACTGATGGTCTGCAGGATGATCCGGGCGGCTGTCCTGTCGGTTGTCAGCGGTACCTGGGTTACGGCACTGCCCGCAAAGATCACCAATCCGACCCTGTCCTGTTCCAGCCTGTCCATCAAACGTGAAACAGAGCGTTTTGCACGCTCCAGGCGGTTGGGTTGTACGTCTTCTGCCAACATGCTCCGGCTGACATCCAGGGCGATTATGATATCGACACCTTCCCGTTTGGCTTCCTCCAGTCTGCTGCCCTGCTGTGGGTTCACGGCCGCCAGCACCAGGAATGTCCAGGCACACAGAAACAGGAAAATTTTTACCCAGGGCCGCCTGCCGGAGACCCAGGGCATTAGTCCGACAAGGCTTTCCATCCTTCCAAAGCGGCGCAGGGAACGTTTGCGTAACCACCTTGAAACCAAAAATAAAAGCAGGAAAACCGGCAGCAACACCAGCAGGTGAAATAATTCCGGATGTTCAAACCTTATGCCTTCCATTTCTACTTCTTCAGGTAAATCTGAATTATGGTTGCGTTCTGAGCCACGTATATTTCAATGCAATCTCAAGTCCAAGCAATGCCAATGCCAAAAGCACCAGGGGCAGGTATTCATCCTTCTCCCTTGTGTATTCCGTTACCTCAATCTTGCTTCGCTCCAGGCTGTCAATCTCCTGGTATATGTTTTCCAGCGTTTGCGGGTCGCTTGCCCAGAAGTAGCGTCCCCCTGTCATTTGTGCAATATTTTCCAGCAACTCATCATCCACTGGTATTTCAACCTGTTGACGCTGAATTCCGTAAGGTGTTTGGAAAGGGTAGGGGACAGGCCCGCTGCTGCCCACCCCTATCGTATATACCCGGATATCAAGCAGGGCTGCGATTTCTGCCGCTGTCAGCGGGTCCAGCACACCTGTATTATTGATGCCATCGGTTAGCAGTACGATGACCTTGCTGATTGCCTGGCTATCCCGCAACCTGTTGATTGCGGTCGACAAGCCATCCCCGATGGCCGTGCCATCCTCGACCATTCCGGTG
>SLSG01000068.1 GCA_007130545.1 Bacteroidales bacterium
ATACCTTTGTTTGTCGGATGGTTCAGCAGCCCTTTGGATATAGGGAGGCAGCGGAGTCTGACCAGCCATCCCCAACACCTCCCCGAACGTAACCCCGGGCGGATTCCAGGAAAAATGCACCACATAGGCATCCCCGCGCTGCTCGCCGAGACTGGCCTCCAGGCTCAGGCCCATCCGACGAAAAACCAAAGGACCCCTTTTCCATTTTTTTGCATTTCCGACCAGGCATTCCCAGGTGACCGGCGAGGGCAGTCCGAGGGCCAGTTGCACATCTTTTTCCGGAGACAGTGGCCGCAGGCAAAAAACTTCGATGTGTGCCCCGCTCTCCTTTTGAAAAGCAAGGCGGGCTTGCACCACCCGGGTGTTGTTCAGGACCATCAGGCTTTCGGGATCCAGCCAATCGGCCATATCCGCGAACTTTGCATCCGTCGCTGTCCCGTCCCGGTAGACCAGCAAACGGGATTGGTCCCTTTCCTCCAGTGGATAGGGGGCAATGCGGTCTGCAGGAAGTTCATACTGAAAGTCTCTGACAGACAATTCCATAACAGATGTCAAGGCTTGCTGCATGGCAAAGGTTCTGCTTGTAGATTTATATTTATTCCAGTCCGGCAATCATGGCCTTGTTCCTGGGGTTGAAGAAGTCTTTCCCTTCCGGGCTGAACAGGTAATCCAGGCTTTCCTGGTAATGTGCCGTGATGGCCGGCCGGACAATCTTCATTGTGGAGTTCATCAGGCGGTTCTGCTCTGAGAATCCTTCGGTTAGGAACAGGGCTCCGGCAGGCAGCCACCTGGGTGGGAACATGCCCTGAAAATCACCCCCGGGCATAAAACGGTTGATCTCCTTGACCAGCTTGCCGATGGCTGCATCCTGCCCCATGGGGCTGCCCGGATCCAGGTGATTCTTTCTGAAGAATTCACGAAGGGCGGACCGGTTGACCACTATCAATGCGACCGTATAGGGACTCTGGTTGTTATACAGCATTACCTGGTCGAAGAATTCTGATTTTTCCACCATGGCCTCTTCGATCCCCTCCGGGCTGTATTTCTCTCCGTCCCCGCCAATCAGCAGGCTCTTCGACCGCCCCAGTACATACAGGTAGCCATCTGCGTCCAGGTAACCCAGATCGCCGGTGTAGAGCCAGCCCCCGCGAATGGTTTCACTGGTGGCACGCTCATTGTCCCAATACCCGGCCATGACATTCCCGCCGCGGACAACGATCTCCCCCTGCCGCCCGATGGGCAACTCGGTTCCGTCATCATCACAGATCTTCAGGTCAAGCATGGGCACCACCTTTCCGGAGGAACCCAGCTTGTGAAAGTCCGGTGTGTTGGAAGAAATCACCGGGGCGGCCTCGGTCAGTCCGTATCCCTGGTACATGGGCATTCCGATGGCATAAAAGAACCGCTGCAGTTCCAGGTCAAGCAGGGCACCTCCGCCTACAAAAAACCGCAGACGACCCCCGAATCCGGCCCGGATCTTTTTGAACAGAATAAGATCAAACAATGTGTACAGGGGTTTCAGGATTTTGCGAAAACCCTGTCCCTTGTTGTATCCCTCCCGGTTATAAGCATAGGCGGTCCGGAGTCCGGCACCGAAAAGGACCCAGGCCGCTTTGCCTTTTTCACGGACGCCCTTTTCTATGTTGTTGCGAAAATTTTTGGCCAGGGCAGGCACGCTGAGCAGGAAATAAGGCCTTACCTCACGTATGCAAACGGGGATGTTTTTCACCGTTTCGTTCAGGGTTCTGCCCGTCTTCAGGGATGCCAGGCTGGCCCCGTTGTATATCAGGGCGTAAATCCCCACGGTATGCGCAAAAGAGTGGTCCCACGGCAAAATGTGCAGGGAGGTGTAATAAGGCGGAACCTCAAAAATGGCGGAAGCCTGGGCCATGTTGCTCAGGTAATTCCGGTGTGTCAGGATGATGCCCTTGGGATCGGCCGTGGTACCCGAAGTATAGCATATATTGGCATAATCATCCGGGTTCAGGCTTTCCTTTAATGTTTCCAGCGCTCCGGGATTCCTTCCCAGTGCGTCCTTGCCTGCTTCTAAAAGCGACTCTATGCCAATCAGCCGGGGACGAATCCCCTCTTGCAGCTCCTCCATTGGTTTGCGGCCATCCTCTCCCGGCTGGTCAAACAGCAGGATAAACTCCAGGCCAGGCAGGTCGTTCGCCAGCGCCAGCACCTTGTGCTGGTGGTTCCCGGAAACCATGATGCCCCGGCAACCAGAGTGAGCCAGCCGGAACATCAGGTCGGCCGGCTCCTCGATCTTTACCGACAAGGGCACACTGATGCCGCCACAGAACAGAACGGCCAGCTCACCAACGACCCAGTCATTGCGCCCTTCCGAGATCAGGGCCACCCGTTCGCCCTTCTCCAGGCCCAGGCCAATAAAGCCCGCACCCAGTGCCACCACCCTTTCATAGACTTCTCTGTAAGAACTCCCCTTATACTCCGACTGGCGTTTCTCCCAGAGCAGCACATTGTCGGGATATTTCTTCACACTCTCTTCAAACAAATGGGGCAGGCTTTTATGATCCATTACAATGGTATTAATTGAAAATCCGCGACAAATAAACTAATTTTGCATGGGTTTTCCAACACTTATTTTTCCCGCGCCGATGTTCAATCCAGTTCTCTTTTCCCTTCTTGGCAGGTATACACGCAAAACCTTCCTGTCTGACCTGGTATCGGGTGCCATTGTGGGCATTGTGGCCCTCCCCCTGGCAATCGCCTTTGCCATTGCATCGGGGGTGCCGCCGGAAGTCGGACTGATTACAGCTGTGGTTGCGGGATTCCTGATCTCGTTCTTCGGAGGAAGCCGGGTGCAGATCGGGGGACCCTCCGGAGCATTCATCATCGTCCTTGCCGGGGTTTCTGCCCAATTCGGGATGGAGGGAGTGGTCGTTGTATCGGTCATGGCAGGGATCATGCTGGTGGCCATGGGCCTGCTGAAAGCAGGCAGCATCATACAATTCACCCCCTATCCTATTGTAGTAGGCTTTACCAGCGGCATGGCGCTCATCATTTTCTCCACCCAGATGAAGGAGTTCTTCGGACTGCCCGAAGGGGACATCCCCGCAGACCTGCTGCCCAAATGGATCTATTATTTCCGGAATATACACCTGGCCAACTGGAATGCGGTGGGAGTCGGACTAACTACTGTCCTGATCACGGTATACTGGGCAAGGGTCACCAGGCGCATTCCGGGCTCCCTGGTCGCCCTGGTACTGACCACCCTGGCGGTGCAGGCCTTCCGGCTTCCCGTCGCCACCATCGGCAGCACCTTCGGGGAGTTTGGGGCGAGCCTGAGGGTGCCGGACCTGCCCGGACTAAACTTTGACCTGGTAAAGCAGTTGCTGGTACCTGCCTTCACAATCGCCATGCTGGGCTCACTGGAATCCCTGCTGTCGGCCGTTGTCGCTGACGGGGCCACCGGGTATCGCCACCGTCCGAATACCGAACTGGTTTCGCAGGGCATCGCCAACATCCTTACCCCCCTTGCCGGAGGGATGGCCGCTTCCGGTGCCCTGGCCAAGACCATGACCAATGTACGCAACGGCGGGAAAACGCCTGTAGCCGGACTCATTCATGCCCTGGTGCTGTCAGGCTTCCTGGTTTTCATGGGGCGGCTGGCCATGATGATCCCCCTGGCATCGCTGGCTGGGATCCTGGTGATCGTTTCTTACAATATGAGTGAGTGGCGCTCATTCAGGATCATACTTAAAAGCTCAAAAAGCGAGCTTTCCGTGCTGCTGACCACCTTTTTGCTGACCGTATTTGTCGGATTGGACATTGCCATTCCGTTTGGCATCATCCTGGCCCTGGTGCTGTTCGTCAGGAGGGTGATGGAAACCACCGACATAGAAGTATTGAAGCACGAAGTGGAAAGTGAACGCTCCCATCTGAGCGAGGACACGGAAACGCTGGACATCCCCAAGGGGGTGGAGGTATTCCAGATCAAGGGGCCCTTCTTCTTCGGGATCGCGAACAAGTTTGAGGAGGCAGAGAAGGAAATCCATGAGATCCCTAAGGTCAGGATCATCCGGATGCGCCGGGTACCATTCATTGACTCCACGGGGATCCGCAACCTGCGCAGCTTTGTCAACCGCTCAAAAAAACACCGTACCCAAACTGTGCTGTCGGGGGTCACCGACAAAACCCTGGAAGCCTTGAAAAAGGATGGTTTCTATGAGGAACTCGGACCCGAGAATTTTTGCAGCACCATCGAATGTGCCCTGGTCCGGGCCAGAAAAATCATTGGGAAATCCTGATCGTCCCTGTCTCAGGGGCCGGCCCTAACCACATAAGTTTCACGCAATAAGTCCGCCGCCAGGCAGGAATGCACCGGAACGATGCCCAGCAGGTCGCCAGGCCTGAGGTCCATAATCATTTCCCGGGGCATGCGGATAATGCCATGTTCCTGAGACAGGCGTTCCACGAACAGGTCCTGCCCGGGCCACAGGATACGGCCTTGCGCATCATAAAACACCACGCGTCCGAAATGTGCCTTTCCGTTTTTGCCCATCCCCTGCTCCTTTGACAGGTGCACGGCGCCGGCATAGACCACCACCTCCTCCCGTTCAGGGTGAAGGGCAACAACCGGGGCAGCGACTGTTACCGCCAGTTCATCGCGTGTGCAAACGCCCAGATCCAGCTGCATGGTATCGAAATACACAAAATTTCCCGGGCGAAGCTCATCCAGGTTCGCAAGATCATCCGACAGCCAGCAACTGGGGGTATCTCCCCAGGAGACCATCAGTCCGGCATGAACACTCGAAAAGCTTTCCCTGAGCCCAAGCAATGCCTGCCTGCCCGCTGAAAATACTTCCAGCAGCTGCTGTCTGTTGTCAGACTGATAGGTATGCCCGGCATGAGCGATAAAACCGCGGATGCGCAAATGCGCATCCTCCGCCAGGCGATCCAGGGCCAGCCTGAGCTCTTCCGGCCTGTCCGGATCGAAGCCTGTACGATGGGAACCCACATCGATCTTGAGGTATACATCTGCCGGTGTACTCATTTTCCCGGGAAGCATGGCGGCCGAATGCTGGCAAGAAACGACCAGTCCCAGGTCAGTCACCCCGGCCAGCCGGTTGATCTCCTCCATTTCCCGGAAGTTGACCGGGAAGGCAATCATGATGTCCCTCCAGCCATCGGCGGCAAAAAAACGGGCCATGGAGACGGAGGATACCGCGATGGCATCCACCCCTTCCTCCCGGAACCAGCGACCGGTTTCAAGGGATTGATGGGTTTTGAAATGGGGACGCAGCCGGGCGCCAAAATCCCTGGCCTTTCCCAGCATCATGCGGATATTGGCACGGCAGCGGACTTCGTCCACCACCAGCACGGGCTGAGTGATTTGGTCCATCATCCCTTGAAGTAGTGTTTATTTTGAGAGTTTGTTTTCCAGCAATTCCAGAATCTCCACCTCTTTGTTCCTGGCAGCCGCTTCGATCTCAGCCCCTTCCTTAATCACATGGGACACGTAATCCTTGTCGTCCAGGTCGACGGAGTTGATCTTTACGTTCAGATAGGCTCCGATGACGGCCGTCCGGGCGCAAAGGGCACCCACACCGGCATCGGTCACTGAGTTCGGGTTGCCCTTTTCCACCATGGCCTGGATAACCTCCATGGATGCATAGGCCTGTTGCATGACCCTGAAGGGGATTTCTATGGCATAGCGGGTGGCTTCCTGAATGGCATCATGGCGCGCCTTTTTTTCCTCCCCGGTGGTTTTCGGCATTCCGAATGCATCCATGATCCGGTTGAAAGCGCGGGTATCCTCATCCACCAGAAACAGCAGCTCTTTTTTGATCTCCTGTCCCTTTTCCGCCCACTTGCTGAACAGCTCCCAGTGTTCATCCCAGCCCCTTTTGTGGGAGGACAGGTTGGCCACCATCGTGGCCAGGGAAACGCCAAGAGCACCTACGGTGGCCGCAACGGAGCCTCCCCCCGGTGCGGGGGATTCGCTGGAGGTCTCATCGGCAAAAGCTTCCACACTCATGCCGACCAGACGCTTCTCCTCTGCCCCACCCATCATGTACTCAATGATCTTTTCCTCCGGACGGAACGGTTTGAGTTCATCCAGCCCCATGGATTTGACCGCGATCTTGATCAGCTCTGCGTCCGACACGCCCAGGCTGCGCTGCTGCATGGCAAGGAAGTATTTTCCAGCATCCAGCATGGCTTTCAGCGGGACCAGTCCGACCAGCTCCGAGCCCGTCACACGGATGCCCCTTTCGGCGGCCTTTTTACACACTTCATCGAATGCGATGTGGATCGGGGTCACGCGGATGTTGGTCAGGTTCATGGAAATCTGGGCCACTCCGTATTCCTCGATGAACCATCCGATGGCCTTCACCTCCTTCAGGCTGCCAGGTATATATACCGGGTCACCCTTTTCGTCTTTCACGATCTTCCCGGTCAGGGGGTTTCCCTGCCGCTGTACCCTGCCCCTTTCCCTGACGTCAAACGCGATCGCGTTGGCGCGGCGGGTGGAGGTGGTATTCAGGTTGATGTTATAGGCCACCAGGAAATCCCTCGCCCCGACAGCTGTTGCTCCCCACCTGGGCTGGAATTTGGCGGGTCCGAAGTCCGGCTTCCATTCGGAGCTGGTGAGCCTTTCCGCCAGGCCTTCGTATTCCCCCTTCCTGCAATTGGCAAGGTTGCGCCGTTCAGGCTTGAATGCGGCACGCTCATAGCAATAAACCGGGATATCAAGCTCTTCCCCTATTCTTTTGGCAAGGGCCCTGGCATATTCAACCACTTCCTCCATGGAAATGTTGGCTACGGGGACCAGCGGACAGACGTCCGTGGCGCCCATGCGGGGATGCTCCCCTTTGTGCTTGCTCATGTCAATCAGCTCTGAGGCCTTTTTGATGGCCCTGAAGGCGGCCTCAACAACCTCTGCGGGAGTCCCCACAAAGGTGACCACCGTCCGGTTGGTGGCGCTGCCCGGATCCACGTCCAGCAACTTTACCCCATCCACGGATTCAATTTCATTGGTTATCTTTTCGATCACGGCAAGGTCCCTGCCCTCACTGAAATTCGGAACGCACTCAATTATCTGCTTCATATAGCTGCTTTTTATGTTTGCCTGGTCTTGCGGCACCCCGTTTTCCGGCGGGGGAAAGCCAGGGCGTTGAACCTGTATGCGAAAATAAAAAAAAAGCCCTTAACGAAAAAGGGCTTGGGGGAATATAGTGGGTCAATAAAACCTTAGATGCGTTTTTCCTTGATGCGGGCCTTTTTGCCTCGCAGCTTGCGCAGGTAAAAAATACGTGCCCTTCTTACCACACCCCGGCGGTTCAGCACGATTTTCTCAATAAAAGGGGAGTTGACGGGAAAGATTCTTTCCACGCCGGTGTTGCCGGAAATCTTCCTTACAGTAAAGGTTTCAGTGGCTCCCTGGCCCCTGCGCTGGATCACAACACCCTGAAAGGGCTGGATACGCTCCTTGTTGCCTTCCCGGATCATGTAATGCACAGTTACATTGTCTCCAGCCTGGAATGCAGGCCATTCCTTCATTTCTGCCAGGCCCTGCACATAATTCATTATCTCCTTCTGGTTCATCGGTAGAATATTTTGGATGGTTCTTTGCTCAAAATGGAGTGCAAAGTTAGGGAAATATTTCAAACTAAAAAACAGGAGGACCTATTTTATTCCGAATTCTTTAAAAATCCGGGCCTCAGCCTGCGCGTGCGTTCCAGGGATTGCTCATGACGCCATTCGGAGATCTTCCGGTCATGACCGGAAAGCAGCACATCCGGCACCTTCCATCCCTTATACTCTGCAGGCCTGGTAAAGACAGGGGGTGAGAGCAGGCCGTCCTGAAACGAATCTGAAAGGGCAGAGGTCTCGTCGCCCAGCACCCCCGGCAGCAACCTGACAACGGCGTCGGTCATTACAGCAGCAGGCAGTTCCCCTCCTGAAAGCACATAATTCCCAATGGATACTTCCATACTGACCAGGTGGTCGCGAATGCGCTGGTCAATCCCTTTGTAGTGTCCGCAGAGCACCATCAGGTTGTTGAATGTTGACAGCCTGTTGGCCATGGGTTGGTCAAACAGTTCCCCGTCGGGGGTCATGAAGACCACTTCGTCGTAAGCCCGCTCCTTTGTCAGGGACTCCATGCACCGCTCTATCGGTTCGATCATCATGACCATTCCCGCACCGCCACCGAACGGATAGTCATCCACCCGCCGGTGCTTGTTGCTTGCAAACTCCCGGATGTCGTGCAGGCAAATCTCCACAAGTCCCTTTTCCACTGCCCTTTTTAAAATGGACTCAGAGAACGGGCCCCGGAACATGTCCGGAAAAATGGTCAGAATATCTATCCGCATGAATCAGGCTTTCTGCAAAAATACGCAATCAGGGGAATAATCCGTGCATGCGGTCAAAAAGGGGGCATCCTGCCTGGCGACTCCTTTTCAAACACCCCCATGCCAAACAGCGCAAAATCGTATTTCACCGGGTCAACGGGGTCCAGCCTGCGAAGGTTGGCTGTCAGTTCTTCCACTGCCTTCCAGTCATTTTGTTTCCGGCTTAGCAGCCCCAATTGCCTTGCAACCCTTCCGGAGTGCACGTCCAGCGGACAATAAAGGTCGGACGCCCTGAATGCTTTCCACAGTCCAAGGTCCACACCGTTCTCATCCCTGCGTACCATCCACCGCAAGAACATATTGATGCGCTTTGCGGCGGACCCCTCAGCGGGGTTCCCCAGGTGCTTACGGCTCCTGTTCAGATGCGGGATCTCGAAGAATACATTGTGAAAATGAATCAAGGCCTTCCTGATGTCGCGTGACCTCCCGCCGCCCTTGCTGAACACCGCTTCCAGTCCGCCGTGGTTCTCATAAATGTTGCGCAGGGAATAGAAAAAACACAACAGGTCAAATTCATTAAAGGTGCGGTGCACAAAGCCCTTGAAGGGGATCAGATCCCGCTCTGTGAAACCCTGGATAAATGCCGCCGGCCTCAGGTCCATCAACTCCACCAGCCTCCGGCCGCTGTTGAGTATGCTTTTACGATTGCCCCATGCAATGCTGGCCACCAGCAGCGCAGAGATTTCCATATCCTCCTTAATCGTGAACATATGGGGAATGGAAATGGGGTCGGTAGAGACAAAACCAGCTTGGTTGTAAAGGGCAGTCCTGGCCTCCATGAACTCCTTAAGCGTCTCCAGTTGGTGTAGGTCCATCAAATTTAAAATCTTTCCCGCCATGACCGTCATGAGACGGTTAAGGCCAGGCGAATTGGTTTTCAAATATAACCAAATACACGTTTTGACAAAGGGTTTACGTAATCTGTATTGGTATACGGTGTTCAGGGCCTGCATGTTCCTCCCAAAGCAAATTATTTTGTAGATTTGCCTGTAACCAAATCTTGCATATGAGCCATTCCCACAAAGATCTGATAGAGGAAACCATTGAAATGGCCACGGCCAATGTCCATGCCGGCACTGGCGGACCCTTTGCGGCCCTCATCGTAAAAGACGGACAAGTGGTCGGACGCGGTGTAAACCGGGTCACCTCGGTGAATGACCCTACGGCCCATGCCGAGGTGATGGCCATCCGGGACGCTTGCACGAACCTGGCTACCTATAAGCTGGACGGCGCAGTCATTTACACAAGTTGTGAGCCTTGCCCCATGTGCCTGAGCGCCATCTACTGGGCAAGGATCGGCCTCATCTATTATGCAGCCGAACATACCGATGCTGCCAGGGCAGGGTTCGACGACTCCTTCATCTACCAGGAAGTCAGATGCTCACCACGTGACAGGTCGGTCAGGGCGGAGCAGATTGACTGCCAGCATGCCTTCAGGCCATTTCAGGACTGGATCGAACTGGACAGCAAGATTGAATATTGAGCGGCCATGCATGCAAT